>NZ_WWKH01000850.1:0-51669 GCF_009865595.1 Streptomyces sp. SID1328
GCTGGACAGGGGACGCACACCGTATGTGATCTGACATTCGGTCTATAGTTCGGCGGACCACGGCGCGCAGCGCCGTACGGGCCCGAACCTCTCCCCCCACTCGCGCCCGAGCCACTCATGGAACAAGGCTCCGAGCCGACGAGCGAGAGGACCGAGCATGTCGCACACCCCGGTGGGTCCGGGCCACCACGGAACGGACGCGCGGCCGGCCAAGCGGCGCCCCCGTCGGCGGCTGCGCTGGATCGGCGGCGGCGTCCTGGTGCTCGCGGTCGCCGCGGCCGGTGTCTCCTACGCGCTGTACAGCCAACTCGACGGCAACATAACGGGCGTCGACCTCGACAAGTCCCTCGGTGACGACCGCCCCGCCAAGCTGCCCACCTCCGGGCAGAACGTACTGGTGCTCGGCTCCGACTCGCGCGCCGGGGCCAACGCCGGGCTGGGCACCGGGCATGTCGCCGGAGCCCGCTCCGACACGGCGCTGGTGATCCACATACCCGAGGGCCGCAAGCAGGCCGTCGCCGTCAGCATCCCGCGCGACACCCTCGTCACCCGCCCCGAGTGCGTCAAGGACGACGGGACGAAGCTGCCGCCGGCGAACCGCGTCATGTTCAACTCGGTCTACTCCTCCGCCGGTCCGGCCTGTGTGGTCAAGACGGTCGAGAAGATGTCGGGCGTACGGCTCGACCACTTCGTGGAGATCGACTTCGCCGGGTTCAAGGGCCTGGTCGACGCGATAGGCGGCGTGCCCGTCACCGTCGACCGCGACATCCACGACTCCTCCAGCGGGCTGGACCTCGCCGCCGGCACCCACCGCCTCAACGGCACCCAGGCACTCCAGTTCGTCCGCACCCGGCACGGCATCGGCGACGGCAGCGACCTGGGCCGGATCGGGATGCAGCAGAAGTTCCTGATGGCCCTGCTCGCCGAGATCAAGAAGCAGGACCTGATGGGCAGCCCCACCAAGGCGTACGCCGTGGCCGACGACCTCACCACCGCGCTCACCACCGACTCCGGGCTCGCCTCCCTCACCAAGCTGGCCGAGTTCAGCCGCAGCATGAACGGCGTCGACACCTCCACCATGGAGACGATCATGCTGCCGGTCCAGTACGACACCCAGGACCCCAACCGGGTCGTGGCCGCTGAGCCTCAGGCCAAGCAGCTCTGGACGGCCCTGCGCTCCGACGGGACCATCCCCGAGTCGGCCAAGAAGTCGCCCGCGCGCGGCGGCGCCACCCCGTAAGGGCGGCGCCGTCACGAGAAGGCGGGGGTCATACCTCCCGCCAGGGCTCCAGCGCGAGACCCGGCTCGTCCTTGCGCCGAGTGAGGACGAGCCGTCCGGTCGACGGGGACAGCGCGGCCGCGGTCAGCATGCCGAGGTCCGCGTCGCCCGCGAGGAAGACCCGCGCGTCCGCCGGCAGCACCGGGCCCGACTCGGCCCACCAGGCGCCCGCCGACTCCGCCTCCGTGGGATACCCGGCGATGGCCACCCGGCCGGTCGCCGCGCGCTGCGCCAGCACGGTGCAGTCGTGGCCGTCGAGCCGGCAGCGCACCGCACTCACCGGGCCGGGACCGGCCGCGGGCAGCAGCGCCACGGGGGCCCAGCCGGGGCGCCAGGCGCAGATCATGCCCTCGATGTCCGTGTAGAACACGGTCGTGTGGTGCTCGGAGGTGGCGAGCGCGGCCAGGGTGCCGGGCCTGACCCGCGCCTCCAGCGACTCGGTGATGGTGATCTGCTTGCCCGGCTTCTCCTGGGTCCAGTGCACGATGCCGCCGGGCACCGCCCCGTAGACCGCGACCAGGCCGGTCTCCCCCGTCACCGCGGCCAGGCCGTTCTGGACCCGTGAGCCGTTCAGGTCGCGCCAGGGGGCCCAGCCGCCCTTCTCCCGCTGGGCGACCATGCTCAGGCCCTGGCCGCCGTTGACCACGAAGACATGGGCCCGGCCCTGGTGGTCCACCGCGACCGCCGGGTCCGATGTGACGGGTCCCTTGCGGTTGGGGTGGCCGAGCGGGGTCCAGTCCATGGCGGTGAGGTCGGGCCGGTAGTGCGTGGAGTGCGTCAGGACCGCCTCGCCGCCGGCCGCCGGCTGCCATGAGACGAGGTGGGCATAACCGTCGGCGCCCTGGCCCACTCCGAGGCCGGGGCGCAGTTTCTGTTCGCCGCCCACCCTGCGCGGGGCGGTCCAGCCGCCGCCCGGCCGGTGTTCCGCCCGCGACAGGACGCCGTCGTCCGTGGGGTGGTAGACACCGAGCCGGCCGTCACGGCCGCGTATGAGCCAGTCGCCGTTCACCGCATCACCATAAGCTGCCTGATCCGGGCTCCGGGCCGCGCCCCTGGGCGGCTCCCGTGGGACCCTGGCCCCATGGACGACGTACAGGGTGTTCCTGGCCAGGACGATCCCCTGCTGGCGATCGTGGACGGTGCCAATGTGATGGGCTCGCGGCCGGACGGCTGGTGGAAGGACCGCAAGGGGGCCGCCGAACGCCTGCGGGACCGGCTGGCCAGTGACGGGCTGCCGGGGCGGACCGACCCGGCGGAGATCGTGCTGGTGGTGGAGGGCGCGGCGCGCGGGGTCGAGTCGGTGCCGGGGGTGCGGGTGGAGTCCGCGCCGGGCAGCGGGGACGACTGGATCGTGGAGCTGGTCGCCGGGTCCGCCGGCCGGGACCGCCTGGTGGTGACCGCCGACCGCGAGCTGCGGCGCCGGGTGGGCGCGCTGGGCGCCGACGTCGCCGGTCCGCGTACGGCCCTCGGCTGAGGGTCTCCGGAGCGCGGACCGGCTCCGGCTCAGGTCGCCTTCGGGGTCTTTGTGGGCCGCTCCTCGCGGGCCAGGCGGCTGTGCGTGCGGCCGTAGAGGAAGTAGACGACGAAGCCGATCGCCATCCAGATGGCGAACCGCAGCCAGGTCTCGGCGGGCAGGTTCAGCATCAGCCACAGCGAGGCGCACACCGAGACGATCGGCAGCACCGGGACCAGCGGGGTGCGGAAGGCGCGGGGCAGGTCGGGGCGGGTCTTGCGCAGGATGATCACGCTGATCGCCACCACGATGAACGCGAACAGGGTGCCGATGTTGACCAGTTCGGCCAGTTCGCTCAGGCTGGTGAAGCCCGCGATGATCGCGATGAGCACGCCCAGCAGGATGGTCGGCCGGTGCGGGGTGCGGAAGCGCGGGTGGACGCGGGAGAAGAAGCGGGGCAGCAGGCCGTCGCGGCTCATGGCGAAGAAGACCCGCGTCTGACCGAGCAGCAGGATCATGCACACCGTGGTCAGGCCGACGGCGGCGCCGAAGCTGATGATGCCCGCGAACCAGGGATGCCCGAGCGCCTTGAAGGCGTCCGCGAGCGGCGCCTCCACCGACAGCTCGGTGTACTTCTGCATGCCGGTGACGACCAGGGACACCGCCACGTACAGCACCGTGCAGATCAACAGCGAGCCGAGGATGCCGCGCGGCATGTCCCGCTGCGGGTTGCGGGTCTCCTCGGCGGCGGTGGCGACGATGTCGAAGCCGATGAACGCGAAGAACACCACCGAGGCGGCGGTGAAGATGCCCAACACGCCGTAGTTGGCCGGGGCCCAGCCGAACATGAGCTGGATCAGCGGTGCCTTGAGGCTGGCGCCCGCCTCCTGCGGCTGGGCCGGCGGGATGAACGGCTTGTAGTTGTCGCCGCTCACGAAGAAGGCGCCCGCCACGATCACGATGAGGACGACGACCACCTTGATGGCGACGACGGCCGAGGTGATCCGCGCGGACAGCTTCATGCCGACCACGAGCACGCAGGTGAGCAGCAGCACCAGGGCCGCCGCCAGGATGTCGAAGCCGAACCCGCTCGCGCCGTCCCGCCCGGAGAGGTACGCCGGCAGGTGCCAGCCCCAGCTGTCGAACAGCGACCGGATGTACCCGGACCAGCCGACCGCCACCACCGCCGTGCCGAGCGCGAACTCCAGCACCAGGTCCCATCCGATGGTCCAGGCGGGCAGTTCACCGAGCGAGGCGTACGAGAAGGTGTACGCCGACCCGGCCACCGGGACCGTCGAGGCGAACTCGGCGTAGCAGAGGGCGGCCAGGCCGCAGACCACACCGGCGACGGCGAAGGAGATGGCCACCGCCGGACCCGCGTTGTTCTTCGCCACCTGGCCGGTCAGCACGAAGATGCCGGTGCCGATGATGACACCGACACCGAACACGGTCAGGTCGAGGGCGGAGAGGGACTTCTTGAGCGAGTGCTCCGGTTCCTCGGTGTCCCGGATGGACTGCTCGACGTTCTTCGTACGGAAGAGCGTGCTCACGTACCTACCTCCCACGCTTGTCGTCCTCGACATGATCGAGAGGGACGGGGTGCGGGTGCCCCGGCAATGGCAGGTTCACGCAACCGGGCCGGTTCCGCCACCTGAGGAGGCAGCAGAACCGGCCCGGTTACCGTGGCGTTCGGGTGGCTAGTCGCGCGCGGACTCGACGGAATCCATGGCGTCCGTGTCCTGGCCGAAGCGGCCGTCGATCTTGGCGACCAGACCGGTGACCTGGCGGGCGATGTCCGGGGCGGTCAGTCCGATCTCGGCCATGACCTCGGCGCGCGAGGCGTGGTCGAGGAAGCGGGGCGGGATGCCGAAGTCGCGCAGCGGCACGTCCACGCCCGCGTCGCGCAGCGCCTGGGCGATCGCGGAGCCGACACCGCCGACGCGGCTGTTGTCCTCGACGGTGACGACGACCCGGTGCCGCTCGGCGAGCGGGGCCATCGCCTCGTCGACCGGCTTGACCCAGCGGGGGTCGACGACGGTGGTGGAGATGCCCTGCTTGTCGAGCAGCGTGGCGATCTCCAGGCACATCGGGGCGAGCGCGCCCACCGACACCAGCAGCACGTCCGGGCGCTCGGTGCCCGGCTCGCGCAGCACGTCCATGCCGCCCGTCCGGCGCACGGCCGGTACGGCGGGGCCGACGGCGCCCTTGGAGAAGCGGACCACGGTCGGCGCGTCCTCGACGGCGACGGCCTCGCGCAGCTGGGCGCGGACCTGGTCGGCGTCACGCGGGGCGGCGAGCCTGAGGCCGGGCACGACCTGAAGGATCGACATGTCCCACATGCCGTTGTGGGAGGCGCCGTCGGTGCCGGTGACACCGGCCCGGTCCAGGACGAAGGTCACGCCGCACTTGTGCAGGGCGACGTCCATCAGAACCTGGTCGAAGGCGCGGTTGAGGAAGGTGGCGTACACCGCGAAGACCGGGTGCACCCCGCCGTGCGCGAGGCCGGCCGCGGAGACGGCGCCGTGCTGCTCGGCGATGCCGACGTCGTAGACCCGCTCCGGGAAGCGCTTGGCGAACTTGTCCAGGCCGACCGGCTGGAGCATGGCCGCGGTGATCGCGACGATGTCCTCGCGCTCCTCGCCGAGCTTCACCATCTCCTCGCCGAAGACGGAGGTCCAGTCGGCGCCGGAGGAGGCGATGGGCAGGCCGGTGTCGGGGTGGATCTTGCCCACCGCGTGGAAGCGGTCGGCCTCGTCCTGGAGGGCGGGCTGGTAGCCGCGGCCCTTCTCGGTGAGGCAGTGCACGATGACCGGGCCGCCGAACCGCTTGGCGCGCGCCAGCGCCGACTCCAGCGCCTCGATGTCGTGGCCGTCGATCGGGCCGACGTACTTCAGGCCGAGGTCCTCGAACATGCCCTGCGGGGCGATGAAGTCCTTCAGGCCCTTCTTCGCGCCGTGCAGGGTGTCGTAGAGCGGGCGGCCGACGACCGGGGTACGGTCCAGCAGGTCCTTGGTGCGGGCGAGGAAGCGCTCGTAGCCGTCGCTGGTGCGCAGGGTGGCCAGGTGGTTGGCCATGCCGCCGATGGTGGGCGCGTAGGAGCGCTCGTTGTCGTTGACGACGATGACGAGCGGGCGGTCCTTGGCCTCGGCGATGTTGTTCAGCGCCTCCCAGGCCATGCCGCCGGTCAGCGCGCCGTCACCGATGACCGCGACCACGCGGTTGTCGGACTTCTTCAGCTCGTTGGCCTTGGCGATGCCGTCGGCCCAGCCCAGAACCGTGGAGGCGTGGCTGTTCTCGATGACGTCGTGCTCGGACTCGCTCTGCGCCGGGTAGCCGGAGAGGCCGCCCTTCATCTTCAGGCGGGAGAAGTCCTGACGCCCGGTGAGGAGCTTGTGGACGTAGGACTGGTGGCCGGTGTCCCACAGCACCTTGTCGGCGGGCGAGTGGAAGACCCGGTGCAGGGCGATGGTCAGCTCCACCACACCGAGGTTGGGGCCGAGGTGACCGCCGGTCTTGGACACGGCCTCCACGAGGAAGGTCCGGATCTCCTCAGCAAGCTGGTTCAGCTCCTCCAGGCTGAGCCGGTCCAGATCGCGCGGTCCCGTGATGCGGGTCAGCAGCGGCACCCGTGCCTCCTTGCAAGTATGAGCTGATCGAGCTGTTGCCGGGCTTGATGAGTCTAATGTTCCGCCCCGGCGGCCGATGGCCGGGCGGTGCCCCCTGGGTCCCCCCACGGGTCATACGAACGGTCGCACCCCGTGAGCGGGGATGCGACCAGGAAAAACGCGGGAGCCCGGCGCTCCATCGCGCCGGGCTCCTGCCAAGCCTGCCGAGCTTACGCGCGGCCGGCCGACTTCTGGGTCTTGCGGGTCACCGCGTCGATGACGACGGTCGCCAGCAGGACACCACCGGTGATCATGTACTGCACCGGGGAGGGGATGCCCTGGAGGGCCAGGCCGTACTGGATCGAGACGATGACCAGCACACCGAGGAGCGCGTTCCAGGTGCGGCCGCGGCCGCCGAAGAGGGAGGTGCCGCCGATGACGGCCGCCGCGATGGCGTTCATCAGCAGGTCACCGCCGCCCGCGCCCTGGTTGGCGGAGGCGATCTTGGAGGCGATGAACAGACCGCCCAGCGCCGCGAAGGTGCCGGAGATGGCGAACACCGAGATGCGGACCAGGTCCACGTTGATACCGGCGCGGCGGGACGCCTCGACGCTGCCGCCGAGCGCGAACACCTTGCGGCCGTAGGCCGTGCGGCGCAGCACGAAGTCGGTGACGAAGAGGACCGCGACGAAGATCACGACCGCCAGCGGCAGACCCTTGTACTGGTTGAAGACGATCGCCACGGCGAAGGAGACCAGGCCCAGCAGCACGGTGCGCAGGATGATCTCGCTCAGCGGCTTCGACGGCACCCCGGCGGCGTCACGGCGCTTGTTGCCGAGGAAGGAGCTGACGAAGAACAGCACCGTCACCACGGCGGCCAGACCGTAGGCGGCGGCCACGTCGGAGAAGTAGTAGCTGGTCAGGTTGGCGACCAGGCCGTCGCTGTTCAGGTTGATCGTGCCGTTGTCGCCCAGGATCTTGAGCATCAGGCCGTTCCAGAACAGCAGACCCGCCAGGGTGACGGCGAAGGCCGGCACACCGATCTTGGCGAAGAAGAAGCCCTGGATGGCGCCGGCGACGGTGCCCGTGAGGATCGCCAGCACGAAGGCCAGCACCTCGTTCATGCCGTTGGTGATGTTCAGGACCGCGAAGGTCGCGCCCGCGACACCGGAGAGGGAGCCGACCGAGAGGTCGATCTCACCGAGCAGCAGGACGAACACGATACCGACGGCGATCATGCCCGTGCCGACCATGGCGACGGAGATGTCGGAGAGGTTGCCCGCGGTGAGGAAGTTGGAGTTCAGGCTCTGGAAGATGATCCAGATGACGATGAGTCCGACCACGACGGGCATCGAGCCCAGGTCGCCGGCCTTCATCTTGCGCTTGAACTCGCCCACGTAGCCCGCGAGTCCCTGCTCGCGCACCAGCAGCCGGGGGTCGACGGCGACACCGGCGCCGGGGGCGGCCTCCGGGTTCACCGCGGCGGCGTCACCCGCAGGGGTGGAGGTCTTCTCGATGCTCACTTCTTGATCTCCCCATTGGTGCGCGCCGCACGACGGGTGACGGCATTGTCCGAGGCGCCGGTGATGGCGGAGATGATCTCTTCCTGCGAGGTCGACTTGACCTCGAAGACGCCGTTGTTGCGGCCCAGGCGCAGCACGGCCACCTTGTCGGCGACCGCCTTGACGTCGGCCATGTTGTGGCTGATGAGGATCACGGCGTGGCCGCGCTCCCGCAGCCGCTCGACCAGGTCGAGGACCTGGGCGGTCTGCTCGACACCGAGCGCGGCGGTCGGCTCGTCGAGGATCACCAGCTTGGGCTCGCCGAGCATGGACCGGGCGATGGCCACGACCTGGCGCTGACCGCCGGAGAGCGAGGCGATCGGGATACGGACGCTGGGGATGCGGATCGAGAGCTGGTCCAGCAGCTCACGCGAGCGCCGCTCCATCTCGACCTCGTCCAGGATGCCCGCGCGGCGGATCTCCCGGCCCAGGTAGAGGTTGCCGACGACGTCGATGTTGTCGCACAGCGCGAGGTCCTGGTACACCGTCGCGATGCCCAGGTTCTGGGCGTCGTGCGGCTTGTTGACCTGGACGGTCTTGCCGTCCCATTCGATGACACCCTCATCGATGGGGTGCACGCCGGCGATCGTCTTGACCAGCGTGGACTTTCCGGCACCGTTGTCGCCCACCAGGGCGACCACCTCACCGGCGTGGACCTCCAGCGTGACATCGGTGAGCGCCTGGACGGCACCGAATCGCTTGGAGACTCCGCGCAACGCCAGCACGGGCGTAGCGGACACGTGAACCATCTCCTTCGCCGCCTGACCCGGCGGGAGGTTGTGCAGAAGTTTGGGGGAATTCCGTCCGGCGCCCCGCGCCGAGCTTGCGGGGCTGTGTGTATGCGCGGGGCGCCGGAGGAGCCTTGAGCGGGCCTCACCGTCCCGCCGGCGGGAATCCGGCCGGCGGGGGGAAGAAGGGGCCCGTCGGTTACTTCAGGCCGGCCTTGGCGCAGGCGGCCTTGTACTGGGCGGTGCAGATGTCGGCCACCGTGTAGACGCCGTCCTTGATGACGGTGTCCTTGATGTTGTCCTTGGTCAGCGAGGTGACGGCGACCAGGATCGACGGGACGGCCTTGGTGGTGGGGCTGTCGACCTTGTCCTTGGCGACGGAGTCCAGCGACTTGCCCTGCGCCAGGTTGACGGCCATCTCCGCGGCGGCGTCGGCCTCCGGGGCGTACGGCTTGTAGACGCTCATGTACTGGGCACCAGAGACGATGCGCTGCACACCGGCGAGCTCGGCGTCCTGGCCGGTGACCGGGACGTTGGAGATGCCCGCGGACTTGAGGGCGGTGATGATACCGCCGGCCATGCCGTCGTTGGCGGAGTAGACGCCGACGATGTTCTTCTTGCCCAGGGCCGAGATGGCGCCCTCCATGTTGGAGTTGGCGTTCTCCGGCTTCCACTCCTTGGTGTCGTACTCCTTGCCGACGTTCACCTTGCCGTCGAGGACGTCGTGCGCGCCCTTCTTGAACTGGGCGGCGTTCGGGTCCGTGGAGGAGCCGTTCATCATGACGATCTTGCCGGACTTGGCCTTGGAGCCCAGGGCCTTCAGGAGGGCCTCGCCCTGCGTCTTGCCGACGGTCTCGTTGTCGAACGAGGTGTAGGCGTCGATCGGGCCCTGCGCCAGGCGGTCGTAGGCGACGACGGGGATACCGGCGTCCTTGGCCTTCTGCACCGAGTTCTTGATCGCAGCGGCGTCCACCGCGTCGATGATCAGGACGTCCACCTTGTTGGTGATCATGGTGTCGACCTGCTGGTTCTGCTGGGTCGCGTCCTGCTTGGCGTTGGCGTAGACGACCTTGCCCTTGCCGTTCGTCAGCTCCGAGACCTTCTTCTCGATGAGCGGACGGTCGAACTTCTCGTAACGCGCGGTCTGGTTCTCCGGAAGGAGCAGGCCGACCGTGATCGCGTCGCCCTTCTTCTTGCTGTCCGTGGACTTGCTGGCACCGCCACTGGACTCCTTGGCACTGCCGCAGGCGGCCAGCGAGACGGCCATGGCACCAGCAGCAACGGCGAAGGCCGCACGACGCATACGCGTGTTCACTTCAGAAACCTCCCTGACGAGGCCGCGTCGTTGCGGCCGAGGTGGCTGGAAGTCAACTCGGCCACGCGTTCGGCGTCAAGAAGTAAATCCTTAACGAGATGGCAACGGTGCCATCCGTTATCTAAGTGAAGGCAGGAGCGACCACGGGCAGCGAGGCCGTGGCGGAGCCGTCGAGCAGGGTCGAATCACCCATTTCGCTCAGCGCCAGGGCGAGTGCCCCGAGCACCTCGGCGCGACCCCCAAGTGCCCCTGGAAGCACGGACAGTTGACGTCCCGCGCTGGGGATCGCATAGCGTCCCACGGACTCCCGGATGGGGGCCAGCACCAGCTCCCCGGCCTCGGCGAGATCGCCGCCCAGGACCACCCGGCTGGGGTTCAGCAGGTTGCACAGGTTGGCCACGCCGCTGCCGATGTGCCGGCCCACGTCGGCGATGACACGACGGCAGCCGGGGTCCCCGTCCCGGGCCAGCCGGACCACGCCCTCCATGGTCAGGGCGCTGCCGTGGCTCGGCTGGAGCAGCGGCAGGACGTAGCGCGCGGCGGTGAAGGTCTCCAGGCAGCCGCGGTTGCCGCAGCGGCACACCGGGCCCCCCTCGTCGAGGGTGATGTGCCCGATCTCCCCGGCCGTCCCGCCGGGCCCCCGGTAGATCTGCCCGTTGATCACCAGGCCGGCCCCGACCCCGCTGGCCACCTTGATGTAGGCGAGGTCGCGCACGCCCTTGCCGCTGCCCCAGACCAGCTCGCCGAGGGCGCCCAGGTTGGCGTCGTTGTCCACGTGCACGGGCACGCCGAGCCGTTCGCGCAGCTCCTCGGCGGGCCGGGTGCCGCCCCAGCCGGGGAGGATCGAGGTGGAGCCCAGGGTGCCCGACTCCACGTCGATGGGCCCCGGCACGCCGAGGCCGACCCCGGCCACCTTGCCCCGGTCCACGCCGGTGGCGGCGATCAGCCGGTCGATCAGCTCCTCGGCGCGGTCGAAGCCCTGCGTGGAGGAGGCGTCCACGTCCAGCGGCTCGGACTCCTCGGCGAGCACCTGGTGGGCCAGGTTGCCGATGGCCACCCGCAGGTGGGTGTGGCCGAAGTCGACGCCGACCACTATCCCGGCGTCCCCGCTGAGCGAGACGCTGCGGGCCCGGCGGCCGCCCGCCGAGGTGGGCGTGACCTCGACGGTCCCGCCGTCCTTCAGCTCGCGCACGATGTTGGAGACCGTCGCGGCGGACAGGCCGGTCGTACGGGCGATCTCCGCCTGCGTGAGCGACCCGGCCAGCCGCACCGCCCGTACGACTCGTTCCAGGTTGGCTCGGTGCAGCGACGACTGCGACCCCGGAGTCTCCATCGACCCATCCACTCCCGACATCGGCGGGCGGCCCCATCGCCGCCCGTGGCCCAGGTCACATCTGCGGAACCGGGCCACTTACAAGTTATGAACTCCAAGCTCTGCTGTAGGGGCAACCGCAGTCAAGTCCTTGACGGAAATCGCTGACTCCCGCCGTGATCCGCCGTCCCTCCTCCGAGTGAGTTTCAGCGCGTGACAAGGCCGTGACCAGGAGTGGCTTCATGCGCTGACGGCGGGGTTCGCCCGGGGTGACCGGTAACGATCGCAAAGTGACCGCCGATGTCCGGACGTGCGCCGGCCCCGGTGGGGCGCACCGGGGCCGGTCGGAGCCGTGCGGGAGGGGTGCGGTTACTTCAGCGCTCCCGACGTCAGCCCCGCGACCACCTGCCGCTGGAAAATGATGTACGCCGCCAGCACCGGCAGCATCGCCATCACCAGCCCCGCGAAGAGGCCGGACCAGTCGCCCTTGTAGCCCTGGCTGACGGCGAGTTCGACGAGCCCCTGGGTGAGCACCTTCGTGTCCGGGTCGGTGTTCAGCACCGTCGGCAGCATGTACTGGTTCCACTGGCCGAGGAAGTTGAAGATGCCCACGCTGATCAGGCCGGGCCTGGCCATGGGCAGCATGATCTGGAAGAAGGTCCGGGTGTGCGAGGCACCGTCCACGAAGGCCGCTTCGGCCACCGAAGTGGGCAAGGTGCGGAAGAAAGCGGTCAGGAAGAAGACCGTGAACGGCAGTGAGTAGGCGATGTAGACCAGGATCAGTCCATGGATCGTGTTCAGCAGCCCCATGTTGTTCACGACGTAGAACAACGGGACCAGCGCGAGCATGATCGGGAAGCTCATGCCGCCGACGAACAGGTAGTAGATGAACCGGTTGCCCGGGAAGTCGAAGCGGGCCAGCACATAGGCCGCCATCGAACCGAGCACCAGGGTGCCGATCAGCGAACCCCCCACCACCAGAACGGTGTTGAGGAAGTAGTCGCTCATGTTGGCCTCGGTCCAGGCGCGGGACCAGTTGTCGAAGTGCAGCTTGTCCGGCAGCGCCCAGGGCGAGCCGAAGATGGAGCTGTCGTCCTTGAACGAGGTCATCACCGCCCACAGCAGCGGCAGGACGACCATGACCGCCCAGATGACCAGCACGCCGTGCGAGAAGACGTTCAGGGCGGAGCCCTCGGAGCGCCGGCGGGCGCCGGGGCGGGGCGGGACCGCGTCGGTCTTCACGACGGGAGCCGGGGGCGGGACGGGAGCGTCGGTGGTTGTCATGGGGCTCAGTACTCCAGCCGCTCGCGGCGGCCCAGCCGCATCACGATCGCGGCGAACGCGAGGGTGACGACCAGCAGGGCGACGCCGATGGTGGTGGCGTAGGCGGCCTGACCGTCCCGGAACGCCTTCTGGTACACGTACAGGACCAGCACCGTGGTCGAGTAGTCGGGGCCGCCCGGACCGGTCGTCATGATCTGCACGACCGCGAACGACTCGGCGCCGAGCGCGAGGATGCCCATGTAGACCCAGCCGGACTGCACGGTGTCCCACAGCAGCGGCAGGGTGACCCGGAAGAACGTGGTCGCGCGGCCGGCCCCGTCCAGCAGCGCCGCCTCGTACAGCTCGGCCGGGATGGAGGCCATGCCGGCGCTGAACAGCACCACGAAGAAGCCGGTGGTGGACCAGACGAGCACCGCCATCACGCACCACAGCGCGAGGTCCGGATCACCGAGCCAGAGCGGCTGGAGGAAGTCCAGCCCGATGCCGCGCAGGAACGAGTTGATCGCGCCGCTGTCCGGGTTGTAGGCAAAGGCGAACAGCAGGGCCACGATGGCGATCGAGAGCACCTGCGGAAAGAAATAGACGATCTTGTAGAAGCCGGAACCGCGCACTCCGGTGACCACCGGACCGCCCGTTCGGTGCCGGCCGCCCACATTGATCATGAAAGCGAAGAACAGGGCCATGCCGAGCGTCACCAGCGGCAGCAGCAGGGCGAAGAGCAGGCTGTGCGTCAACGACTTCCAGAAGATGTCGTCGTGCAGCATCCGGGTGTAGTTGTCGACACCGACGATGCTGAATTCGGGGCTCAGGCCGGTCCAGTCCGTGAACGAGTAGTAGATGGACTGGATGAACGGCCAGATCACAAAGAGTGCGTAGAGCCCGAGCGGGGCCGCGAGGAACCCCGTGATGAACCCGTACTTGCCGTGCTGCATTGCCGGACGACCCCGTTCCTGGGACACGTGCTGCCGCTGGTGACGAACCCGTGAGGGGGTGTTACTTGTGCTTGTAGTGCTTGATGGAGGTGTCCTTGGCGGCCTCGTCGGCGAAGCCCTGGATCTTCTTGACCGTCTCGGCCGGGGTGAGCCGGCCGGCCATCATCTCGCCCAGGCCGCCGACCCCGATCTTCTCCTTCTCCAACTGGACGTACCAGTCGGGAATGCGCGGGTTCACCACGTTGTCCCCGGCCTTGTCCAGCGCCGCCACGCCCGCCTTCAGACCGGGGGTCAGCTCGATGCCGTCGATGCCGCCGTTGAGCGCGGAGAGCGACTTCACCTTGGAGGTGAAGTTCCGCGAGGACGCCTCGGAGAGCATGACGCGCAGTTGCTCCATGCCCCCCTCGGGGTTGGCCGCCTTGGCCGGGACGACGAAGGGCTCGCCGCCGGAGGCCCAGATGGTGCCGAAGGGCAGCTTGTCGGAGCCGTCCAGCCCGGACGGCGCCGAGACGGCCAGGTCGAAGTCGGCCGGGATGACGTTGGCCGACTCGTTCTCCACCCAGGAGCCGTTCGGTATGAACAGCGCCTTGCCCTTGGCCCAGGCGGTCTGCGACTGGATGTGGTCCAGCCCCGGCGTGCCGCGCAGGATGTAGCCCTTCTGGAACAGCTCGTAGTACGCCTCGAAACACGCCTTGACGGCCGGGTGCTTCCAGGCGTTGGGCTCCAGGTTGTCGATCGCGTCCAGCACCTCGCGGCCGCCGACCTTGGCGATCATCGGGTAGAGCGAGAAGGGCAGGTAGTACGGGTACTTGCCCGCGTAGGTCCAGCCCGCGATGCCCTTCTTCTTGGCCTTGGCGCAGACCTTGAGCATGTCGTCCCAGGTCTCGGGGTACTTCTCGTCCAGCCCGTCCAGCGCCTTCTGCGAGTACCAGACGCCGTACACGGTGTAGGCGTAGTTCAGGATCCACACCGGGTCGCCGTCGAACTGGCCCATCTCCACGATGCCCGGGCGCAGGGTGTCGCGGACCTTCTTGGACGGGTCGTCGTAGGACGGCGCGTCCAGCAGCGGGGTGAGGTCGGCGAGCTGCTTCTTGCCGACCAGGACGCCCATGTCCATCTGCTCGGCGCCGGAGTTGTCGATGAGGTCCGGCGGGTTGCCCTGGTTGAAGCGGGGCTGGAGGGTGGACTGGATCTTCTGGGTGGCGGAGAACTTCACCTGGGCCTTGGGGAAGGCCTTCTCGTACAGCTTCACCGCGTCCTCGGCGTACTCCTTGCCGAAGCCGCCGTCGAAGAGGACGAAGTCCAGCTTGGCGGTGTCGTTGACGCCCAGCGGGTTCTTCTCGGTCTTCTTGCCCGCCTTCGCCTTGTCCTGCCCGTCGCCGCCACTGCTCGCGCAGGCCGACAGCAGCCCCATTCCGGGGGCGGCCACCAGGCCGAGCGCCGCGGTGCGCTTGATCAGATCACGACGGCCGACGCCCTCGCTGCCATGCTGTCCGGTGGAACCCATGCTCAAGTCCTCGCCTTCTCCAGGACTCAGGCGGTGAACCGGATCTCCCCCCGGCACCGCGGTCGGGTTGTGCTGGCTCGTGCAGGAAACGCCGACAGGTATAGTCCACTTCCCGCCAAGGGGGCAAGATCGAATGCAAGGTCGGCCGCCGGTCTTTTCCGAGTTGAGACCTGGTGGAAATATCGCCGGGCTCCGCACACCCTGCCGGATGAATTACCGATATAGCCCCCTGAATGCCGCAGCCAACACCCTTGACATCACCGGCCACTTGACCACCTACTGGTTCCTGCGCAGCAAGCTGACAACGTTGTCCGAAGTAAGCGCGGGAGGGGAATCCGTAGATGCAGCGGAGATCTAGGCACAGATGGACTCCGGCGGTCGTCCTCACGACCGCCTTTGTCATGGGCGTCGGCGTGCAGGGGGCGGCGGTCGCCGTGCCGGCCAGGGCCCCGGCCGCCGCCACGGAGTTCGCGTCCTCGTTCGAGTCCGGGGACCCGGCGCCGGACTGGCTGAACACCGTCGAGACCGGACCGGGTGGCGCCAAGCGCTCCTCGGGCGTGGACGGCGGTTACACCACCGGCATTCCGGGCAATGTCACCGACCACGTCACCGATCTGCGGGCGAGCGGGGAGAACACCGGCGCGGGCGAGGTGAAGGAGAACCTCACCGATGTCGATCCCGGTAGCAAATGGCTGACGTTCGCACCCACCGGCTGGGTGGAGTTCGACCTGGACCAGCCGGTTGAGCTCGCCGCCTACGCGCTCACCTCGGCCAACGACCACGACGAGCGCGACCCGAAGGACTGGCGGCTGCAGGGCTCGGCGGACGGCAAGGACTGGAAGACCCTCGACACCCGTACCGGCGAGACCTTCCCGGACCGGTTCGGGACCAAGTCGTACCAGCTCACCACACCGGCCGAGTACCAGCACTTCCGGCTGGAGGTGACGAAGAACAACGGCGCCTCGGACGCACTCCAGTTGGCGGACGTGCAGTTCTCCACCGGCGGCGGTGACGGTCCCGCGCCGCAGGACATGCTGAGCCTCGTAGACAAGGGCCCGAGCGGCTCCCCCACCGCCAAGTCGCGGGCGGGCTTCACCGGCACCCACGCCCTGCGCTACGCGGGACGGCACACCGCCGACGGCCGGGGCTACTCGTACAACAAGGTCTTCGACGTCGATGTGAAGGTGGCCCGCGACACCCGGCTGTCGTACCGCCTCTTCCCGTCGATGGCCGACGGCGACCGGGACTACGACGCCACCAACGTCAGCGTGGACCTGGCCTTCACCGACGGCACCTACCTCAGCCAGCTCGGCGCGCGGGACCAGCACGGGTTCCCGCTGACTCCGCGCGGCCAGGGCGATGCCAAGGTGCTGTACGTCAACCAGTGGAACGACGTGGCGTCCCGGATCGGCGCGGTGGCCGCGGGCAAGACCGTCGACCGCGTCCTGGTGGCGTACGACTCCCCCAAGGGCCCGGCGAAGTTCCGGGGCTGGGTCGACGACGTGGCGCTGAGGCGGGTGGCCCCCGAGCGGCCCAAGGCGCACCTGTCGGACTACGCGCTGACCACGCGCGGCACCAACTCCAGCGGCAGCTTCTCGCGGGGCAACAACTTCCCGGCCGCCGCGATGCCGCACGGGTTCAACTTCTGGACCCCGGTGACCAACGCGTCCTCGCTGAGCTGGCTGTACGAGTACGCGCGGGCCAACAACGAGGACAACCTGCCGACCGTGCAGGCGTTCAGCGCCAGCCATGAGCCGAGTCCGTGGATGGGCGACCGGCAGACCTTCCAGTTGATGCCGTCCGCCGCGAAGGGCACCCCGGACACCGGCCGCGAGGCCCGTGAGCTGGCCTTCCGGCACGAGAACGAGACGGCCCGGCCGTACTACTACGGGGTCAGGTTCGAGAACGGCCTCAAGGCCGAGATGACCCCGACCGACCACGCGGCCGTGCTGCGCTTCAGCTACCCCGGCGACGACGCGAGCGTGCTGTTCGACAACGTCACCGAGCAGGCGGGGCTGACGCTGGACAAGGAGCACGGGATCGTCACCGGCTACTCCGACGTGAAGTCGGGGCTGTCCACGGGCGCGACCCGGCTGTTCGTCTACGGCACCTTCGACAAGCCGGTCACCGAGGGCTCGTCCAGTGGGGTGAAGGGCTATCTGCGGTTCGCCGCGGGCGCCGACCGTACGGTGACCCTGCGCCTGGCGACCTCGCTGATCAGCCTGGACCAGGCGAAGGACAACCTGCGCCAGGAGATCCCGGACGGCACCTCCTTCGACACCGTCAAGGCGCGCGCCCAGCGGGCCTGGGACAAGATCCTCGGCAAGGTCGAGGTGGAGGGCGCCACCCCGGAGCAGCTCACCACGCTGTACTCCAGCATGTACCGGCTCTACCTCTACCCGAACTCGGGCTTCGAGAAGGTCGGGGAGAAGGACCAGTACGCCTCGCCGTTCTCCGCCATGCCCGGCCCGGACACCCCGACGCACACCGGCGCCAAGATCGTCGACGGCAAGGTGTACGTCAACAACGGCTTCTGGGACACGTACCGCACCACCTGGCCCGCCTACTCGTTCCTGACGCCCTCCCAGGCGGGCGAGATGGTCGACGGGTTCGTGCAGCAGTACAAGGACGGCGGCTGGACCTCCCGCTGGTCCTCCCCCGGCTACGCCGACCTGATGACCGGCACCTCCTCGGACGTGGCGTTCGCGGACGCCTACGTCAAGGGCGTGAAGTTCGACGCGAAGGCGGCGTACGACGCGGCGGTGAAGAACGCGACCGTGGTGCCGCCGAGTTCGGGCGTCGGCCGCAAGGGCATGGCCACCTCGCCCTTCCTCGGGTACACCAGCACCGACACCAACGAGGGCTTCTCCTGGGCCATGGAGGGCTATGTCAACGACTACGGCATCGCCAAGATGGGCGAGGCCCTCTACGAGAAGACCGGCGAGAAGCGGTACAAGGAGGAGTCGGCGTACTTCCTCAACCGGGCCCGCGACTATGTGAACCTCTTCGACGCGAAGGCCGGTTTCTTCCAGGGCCGGACCGCCAAGGGCGACTGGCGCGTGGACTCCGCCAAGTACGACCCGCGCGTGTGGGGTTACGACTACACGGAGACCGACGGCTGGGGTTACGCCTTCACCGCTCCGCAGGACAGCCGCGGCCTGGCGAACCTCTACGGCGGCCGCAAGGCCCTCGGCGACAAGCTGGACGAATACTTCGCCACCCCGGAGACCGCCTCCCCGGAGTTCACCGGCTCCTACGGCGGTGTCATCCACGAGATGACCGAGGCGCGGGACGTCCGGATGGGCCAGTACGGCCACTCCAACCAGGTCGCCCACCACGTCAACTACATGTACGACGCGGCCGGCGAGCCCTGGAAGGCGCAGAAGAACGTCCGCGAGGTGCTGTCCCGCCTGTACACGGGCAGCGAGATCGGGCAGGGCTACCACGGCGACGAGGACAACGGCGAGCAGTCGGCCTGGTACCTCTTCTCCTCGCTCGGCTTCTACCCGCTGGTCATGGGCAGCGGGGAGTACGCCATCGGCTCACCGCAGTTCAAGAAGGCCACCGTCCATCTGGAGAACGGCCGGGACCTGGTGATCAAGGCCCCGGACAACAGCGACCGCAATGTGTACATCCAGGGTGTCCGCTTCAACGGCCGCTCCTGGAACTCCACTTCGCTCCCCCACTCGCTGCTGTCCAAGGGCGGGGTGCTGGACTTCTCGATGGGGCCGCGGCCCTCGTCGTGGGGTTCGGGCAAGGACGCCGCCCCGGTGTCGGTCACCGAGGACGACAAGGTGCCGACCCCGCGCGCGGACGTGCTGAAGGGCGACGGCGCGCTGTTCGACAACACCTCGGCGACGAGCGCGGCGGTCACCTCGGTGGACCTGCCGACGGGTGACGCGACCAAGGCGGTGCAATACACGCTGACCTCGTCGGCGGACCGTACGAAGGCGCCCACCGGCTGGACCCTGCAGGGCTCCACGGACGGCACCACCTGGCGGACGCTGGACAAGCGCTCCGGTGAATCCTTCGCCTGGGACCGCCAGACACGGGCGTTCAGCGTGAGTGCGCCGGGCTCGTACACCAAGTACCGGCTGGTGCTGGACGGGGAGTCGACGCTGGCGGAGGTGGAACTGCTGGCCTGACGGCTCCGGATCGAGGGGGGGGGAGGGGCGGTCCCGCGCGGGGGCCGCCCCTTCCTCGTGGCTCGTGCCGTCTGCTCGGCCGTTGAGGGGGCATTAGCCCGTTGGTCGGGCCCGCGCCGTCCGGCCCGACCATCCGACCGAGCCGAGGAGTTGTACCGATGCCGACCGCCGTACCGGAGAGATCAGCAGGCCTGCCCGAGGACGGCACCCGCCCCGTCAGGACGACTTCCACCGGCCGCCCTCGCGAACTGCCGCGCGGTATGGCGCGGGCGGCGGCCTCCATCGGGGCGCTGGCGGTGTGCCAGGCCGTCCTGATGATCGGCATCGGCTTCCTGATCACCGGCCCCGCCCGGCACGTGTGGCCGGTGACGGCCGAGGACGGCGTCAACCGGGGCCTGGAGCGGCTGCGTACCTCCACCCTGACCACGCTCTCCTCGATCGGGTCCGAGCTGGGCAACACGGGCACCGTGATCGGGGTGACGCTGGCGGCCTGCCTGGCGATGATCTTCATACCCAGGCTGCCGATGTGGCGTCAGGTGTCGTTCCTGGCGCTCGGGGTCGCGCTCCAGTCGCTGGTGTTCCTGGTCATCACCATCGCGGTGGACCGCCAGCGCCCCCATGTGCACCGGCTCGACGGCTCCCTGCCGACCTCCAGCTACACCTCCGGCCACACCGGTGCGGCCACCGCGATCTACGGCGGTCTCGCGGTCCTCGTACTGTCCCGCGTGCGGAGCCCCTGGCGCCGGGTGCTGGCCGCGCTGCTGTTCCTGCTCCCGGTCGTCGTGGGCCTCTCCCGGCTGTACCGGGGCATGCACCACCCGACCGACGTGGCGGGCGGCATGATCAACGGCGCGCTGTCCCTGCTGATCGTCGGGCACGCCCTGCTCCGCGACGGCCGTGTGTCGGCCCCCGCCGCGCTGCCCGAGGCCCCTCCGGCCCCTCGCGCCGAGCTGCTGCCGGGCCGGGTCGCGGTGGTCGTCAACCCGACCACGGTCGACGAGAGCGCGCGCGACGAGCTGCGCCGGGTCCTCGCCCAGCACGGCCACCGGGAACCGGTGTTCATCGAGACGACGGCCGCCGACCCCGGCGGCGGCCAGACCGCCCGGGCGCTGGACGAGGGTGCCGCGCTGGTCGTGGTCTGCGGCGGCGACGGCACGGTCCGCGCGGCCGCCGACCGGCTGGCCGGCAGCGGGGTCCCGCTCGCCGTGGTGCCCTTCGGGACCGGCAACCTGCTCGCCCGCAACCTCGGCCTCCCGCTCACCCCGGCCGAGGCGCTCGACGCGGCCCTCGGCGGTGCTCCCCGCGTCATCGACCTCGCCCGGATCGAGGGCGACGGCCTCCCCGCCACCCACTTCGCCGTGATGTCCGGTGTCGGCCTGGACGCCGCGATGATGAAGTACGCGGAGGAGCACGACCGGGCCAAGGCGCTGCTGGGCTGGCCCGCCTACGTCCTGGCCGCCCCGAAGGCGATGCGCGGCCCCCGGATGGGCCTGAGCGTCCGCCTGGACGGCGGCCAGCCGCTGCGCCGTACCGCCCGTATGGTGCTCGTCGGCAACACCGGCGCCCTCCAGGGCGGTCTGCGGCTGCTCCCGGACGCCCGTCCCGACGACGGGATGCTGGACCTGCTGATCCTCGACCCGCAGGGCCCCGGCGGCTGGCTGCGCACGGTGAGCGCCCTGCTCCTGCACGGCAAGCGAGAGGGTGAGGACGGCGAGGGGCAGCCGGAGTTCCGTACCTTCCGGCGCGCCGATTTCACCTTCGACGCCCCGGAGCCCCGCGAGATCGACGGCGACCCGGTCGGCACCGGGCTCCGGCTCTCCGTGGAGGTCGTGCCGGGCGCGCTGACCGTGCTGGTCCCCAACCGGGAGGGCTGACATGGGCAGCGCCACCAAGGTCCCGGAGACGCGGGACATGAGCGGGGACGAACTCTCCGCCGACGAGGCGTGGGTGGCCCTGCGCCGCTACGGCGGCTGGTCCCTGCTACGCGACGCGTTCCTCCGCTTCCGGTACGCCGACGGCTTCAGCCACTCCCGCGCGCTCGCCCTGCAGACCGTGCTCTCGGTGATCCCGCTGGCCCTGGCCTTCGTCGGCCTCTCCACCAGCCTGCACACCGAGGACATCGGCCGGATGGCCGAGCTGACCATCCACCGCATCGCCGAGGGACCCAGCGCGGAGGTGGTCGACGACGCGCTCGACCGCAGCCGCCGCAAGGCGGGCGACGGCGCCGAGGTCGCCCTCTGGTTCGGCGCGATCTTCTCGATCGTGAACGTCACCACGGCGATGTGCCAGATAGAGCGGGGCGCCAACCGCATCTACGGCAACGAACGCGACCGGCCCTTCCACCTCAAGTACTCGCGCGGGCTGGTCATGGCGCTGTGCGCGGGGTTCCCGCTCGGCCTGGGCTTCGTCGTGATGGTCGCCGGCGACGACCTGGCCTCGGCCGCGGGGGCGGTCTACGGGCTGGGCTCGCACGCGCAGATGGTGTGGAACATCGTGCGCTGGCCCTTCGGACTGCTGCTCGCCCTGATCTCCGCCAGCGCGATCTTCCGGCGCTCACCGCGCCGCAAGCAACCGGGCTACACCTGGCTGGCCTTCGGCGCGGCGGTGTATCTGGTGCTGTGGATGACGCTGACCTGGGTACTCACCCTGTACCTGGACCTGAGCGGCTCCTTCGACACCGTCTACGGTCCGCTGAGCGCCTTCATGTCCCTGCTGCTGTGGGCCTACCTGACCTCGCTCGCCCTGTTCCTCGGGCTGTCCTTCGCGGCCCAGCTGGAGGCGGCGCGCGGGCGGCGGCCCGAACCGATCCAACCCGATCCGGGGGTCTGATGCCGACGAAAACCACGACCCTGCGGGCCACCGACCGGCGGTTCGGCATCCGGCTGCTGGCGGCGGCCGGGGTCGCCGCGGCCGCCGCCGTGCCGTTCGCTCTGCTGCTGATCCTGGTGGAGGGCCGCTGGCGGCCGCTGCGCGACCTCGACCGCGACGCCGCGAACGGTCTGCACGAGGTCGCCGTGGACCATCCGGCGTGGACGAGCACCCTGCGCGTGCTGTCCAACTATGTGTGGGACCCGCTCACCCTGCGGGTGGGCGTGGCGCTGCTGACCGGCTGGCTGCTGTGGCGCGGTGCCCGGCGGCTGGCCGCGTGGGCGGCGGCGACGGCGGTGGCCGGGGGCCTGATCGGGCTCGGCGTGAAGACGCTGGTCGAACGGGCGCGGCCGGTCCTGGTGGACCCGGTGGCGCACGCGCCGGGCTACTCGTTCCCGTCCGGGCACGCGATGACCGCCACCACCTCGTTCGCGGTGTTCCTGCTGGTCCTGCTCCCCATGGTGCCGCGCCGGGCCCGGATCGCGTGCTGGGTGGTGGCGGTGGTGTCCGTGGTGGGGGTCGGCTTCACCCGCGTCGCGCTCGGCGTGCACTGGTTCAGCGACGTGCTGGGCGGGTGGCTGCTCGGGCTGGCCGTGGTCGTCCTGACCAGCCGGGCCTTCGAGGCGTGGCGGTCGGACACCGGCCAACGGCCCACGCACGTCGCGGAGGGGCTGGAGCCCGAGCTGACCGGCCCGAGTCCCGAGCCGGACAGCACCCCCCGCTGAGCCGCGTCACACGCCGGTCAGCCGGCCGATCTCCTGCGGGTCGAGCCCCGTCAGCCGGGCGATGCGCGGGGCCGGGACCCCGGCGGTCAGCGCCCGGTGCACCAGGGTTTCCCAGCCCTCGGTGGCGTCCCGGAAGTCCAGCAGCTCACGCTCCATGTCGGTGACGGACTGGGGCGCGCACTCCTGCTGGACCCGGACCTCCTCCTCCGCGGTCAGCGGGATCGGCAGCCGCTCGGCCTCCTCGGGGATGAGGATCTCCGACCCGGCGGGCAGAATCCTCAACTGCTCGGAGGACGGGGCGACGTCGTGGGCGGAGATCCAGCCCCGCACGGCCGGGGTCTGGTCGCATTCCAGCGGGGCGACGGCGGCCATGGCCGCGCCGAGGCTCGGGTGACGGTCGGGGAGCAGGAAGAGGTAAGCCTCGTCGGCCATCGGGCGGTTCCGCCTTGTCGGTGTCGGTTTGGGTGGGAAGACAGATGCTACTGCCGCCGCACCCCGCCGAGGAGACGGAACCGCCCCGGTTCACTTGCCGGCGAGCGCGAAGACGTGCAGGTCTCCGTCGTCCGGCAGCTTCACGCTCCTGATCTCCTTCCCCTCCGGCGCGGCGAACGGCTTGGTGGCGAACACGTAGGTGGCCACCGGGTCCTTGTCGGCGCCCGCGACATTGCGGTACGCGGCCTTGGCGACGACCTCGTTGCCGTACTGCACGGTGCCGCCCCCGCCGCCGACGGTCCAGTCGGTGAAGGAGAGGTCGGCGGTTCCGGTGCTGCCGTCGGTGTAGGTGACGGTCGCCTTGGCGGACTGGTTGCCGTTGACGGCGCTGCCGACGAAGGCCAACGCGGTCGCCGGGTCCTTCAGTTCGACGGTCTGGCCGTGGGCGGAGGCGTTGTCCGGACGGCCGGCGGGAGAGTCTGGCCAGGTGAAGGCGAGGCCGCCGGTGGTGGCCCGCTTGCCCGGAGTGAGGCCGGCCGCGGCGAGGGCCTGCTTGGAGTAGCTCCAGCCGCCGCCGTCGTAGTCCGCCTCGTCGTGGTCGCCGGTGTCGTCGGAGACGCCGGTGTTGTCGTAGGCGGCCAGCAGGGTGCCGGGGGCGGCGACGGTCAGGGAGACGGGCTGCTCGTAGGAGGTGTCGCCGGAGGTCACCGTGACCTTGGCGGTGTAGAAGCCCTGGGTGGCGTCGTCGGCCGCGGTCAGGGTGATCCGCTGGGCGCCGCCGGTCACCGTTCCCTCGGCGGGGGTGGCCGTGACTCCGGTGGGCGTCTCGACCTTGAAGCGGACCTCGGGGCCGGTGCCGCCGTTCAGGGGCAGGGCCCGTACGCCGACCGCGGTGCTGTCACCGGGGGCGAGGGTGGCGGTGGTCGGGCCGACCCCGATCTGGTACGGCTGCTCGCCCTGCCGGAAGGAGGGCGGCGGGGTCGTGGCGCCCCACGTGCGGTTCGGGGTGGTGCCCAGCCGGTAGTCGAGCCGGCCGCCGTCCCGCACGAAGGACGCGGGCAGCCAGGCGCGGTCACTGGAGCGGCCGTTGACCTTCAGGGACTGGACGTACGGCGCGTCGGCGGACGCGCCCTCGGCCCGGATCGAGATGTCGTTGCCCTGCGGGCGGGTGATCTCCACCCGCTCGAACAGCGGTGAGGCCAGCACGAGTTCCGCCCGTGAGGGCACCTGCGGGTACATGCCCAGGGCGGAGAAGACGTACCAGGCCGACATCGCGCCCAGGTCGTCGTTGCCGGGGATGCCGCCCGGCCCGGTGGACCAGAGCTGCCCCATCGCCGCGCGCACCGTCTCCTGCGTCTTGTACGGGGCGCCCGCGTAGGCGTACAGGTACGGCACGTTGATCGAGGGCTCGTTGTCCATCTCGGACTTGGCCCCGCCCTGGCCGGTGAACGCCCACTTGCCGTCGGCGGTGTGGAAGAAGGAGTCCAGCCGGGCCAGCGCCTGGCCGGTGCCGCCCAGCGCGGCGAACAGCCCGGCCGGGTTGTGCTGGACCATCCAGGTGTACTGGGCGGCGCTGCCCTCCACGAACCCGTTGCCGGTGTCCGGGGTGAAGCCGGTGACCCAACTGCCGTCCGCCTTGCGGTTGGCGATGTAGCCGCCGGTGGAGTCGGCCGCGATGTTGAAGTTGTTCTGCCACCACTGGGCGCGTTCGGCGAACTGCTTCTCGGTCCGCTTCTCCCCTGCCGCCGCCGCGAGCTGGGAGAGGGAGAAGTCGGCGGTGGACATCTCCAGTGTCTCGGCGGCGCCGCCCCAGGCGTTGGAGACGCTGGGCATGTAGTGCAGCTTCAGGTACTTGTCGAGCGAGGGGCGCTGGCCGACGGACAGCACCGGCTTTCCGGCTGCGGAGAGGTCCTGCTCGGTCGGCACGGTCGCCGCCTCGACCAGGGATTTCAGGGCGCCCTTGAGGTCGAAGCCGGTGCCGCCGAAGGCGTGGATTCCGGCGAGCGCGCTGGGCGAGGGGTCGCCGTTCATCACGTGGGTGCCGCCCGCGTTGTGCAGCCAGCGGTCCCAGGTCCCGCCGTTCTGGCCGGCCAGCTCGTAGAGCGACTGGGCGATGTCCGAGCCGGTGCGCGGGTCGAGCAGGGTGAGCAACTGGACCTGGTCGCGGTAGACGTCCCAGCCGGAGAAGGTGCCGTACTGGGCGCGGTGGCCGTGACCCACGCGGTGCACCTTGCCGTCGCTGCCCCGGTAGCGGCCGTCGGCGTCGCTGATCACGTTGGGGTGGAACAGGGCGTGGTAGAGCGCGGTGTAGAAGGTGGTGCGCTCGGCGTCGGTGCCGCCGCCGACCCGGACGGCGCCGAGGCGCTCCCGCCAGGCGGCGCGGGCCGCGTCCCGTACCGCGTCGAAGGAGCGGTGCCGTCCGTTCTCCGCGCGGAGGTTGGCCTCGGCGGCGTCCTGACTGACGTAGGAGATGCCGACCTTGACGTTCACCGGGCCCTCACCGGGCGCGAACTCGACATAGCCGCCGGCGCCCTTGCCCGCGACGGGCCGGCCGCCGTGGGAGAAGCCGCCGGTACCGCCGGAGGCGCTGGTGGAGCCGGGGTTCAGCTTGTCGTCCTGCCAGGTGCCGGTGGCCTTGAAGGCACGGTCGAAGTGGGCGGTGAAGTACATGGTGTAGTACGAGCGCTGTCCCTCGGGGTCGAGGTAGCCGCAGAAGTTGCCGGAGGTGACGGACCCCGAGACGGTGTGGCTCTCGGGGTCGATACTGACCGTCGAATCCTCCGACCCGACCTCGGAGTTGGCGGTGCGCACCAGCAGCGAGGCGGGCTTGCCGGCCGGGTATGTGAAGCGGCCGGAGCCGGTACGGGCGGTCGCGGTCAGGTCGGCGGTGACACCGGAGGCGAGGCCCACCTTGTAGTGGCCGGGCTCGGCGGTCTCGTCGGTGTGCTTGAAGTCGGAGGCGTAGACGGCGTCCTTGGTGTCGCTCGCCGGGGAGGAGGTGACGTCACCGGCGTACGGGAAGAAGGGGATGTCCCCGCTGCCGCCCGCGCAGCCGGTGCCGGACATGTGGGTGAGGCTGAAACCCCGCACGCGGGTGGCGTCGTAGTGGTAGCCGCCGGGCGCGGTGGTCCGGGTGGCGTCGCCTCTGGTCGTCTCCGGGCTCCAGGAGAGCATGCCGAAGGGCACCACGGCGCCGGGGTAGGTGTCGCCGCCGTTGCTGCTGCCGATCAGCGGATCGACGTACGGCGTCGGGTCGTCGACCAGGCCGGGGGGTGCGGTGCCCGCCGCGAGGGCGGGGGTGGCGCCGCCCACCGCGAGCGCGGCGGCCAGCAGCAGGGACATGGGACGGAAACGCATCACGCGGCCCTTCCTCCTTGCGGACGGGTCGCGCACCACGGGTCGCACAAGCCGCAGGGACAGTAACGCGTGCCCACGGCCTCACGGAAGGGGGCCGCCGTGTTGTCCCAAGTACCTTGACATCGTTGTCCGTTGGACCGGTAGAGTCAGGAGCGGACCCACTAGACAACGTTGTCGCGCCCCACCGCAGGCCAAGCCACCCGCACCGCGCACGACCCCAGTCCGCTCCGGGCGGGCACCCCGTCCCCCGGCCCCGCCCGGAGCACCCCCGCGCTCACCTCCCCGAGCACGGCGAAGGGCCGCACCCCCGTCACCGGGAGTGCGGCCCTCTACTGCGTGGCGCCAGACCCTACTTGCGGATCAGGCTGCGCAGCACGTACTGCATGATGCCGCCGTTGCGGTAGTAGTCCGCCTCGCCGGGGGTGTCGATGCGGACGACCGCGTCGAACTCCACGCCGGTGTCGGTGGTGACCTTGACCGTGCGCGGGGTGGTGCCGTTGTTCAGCTCCTCGACGCCGGTGAAGGAGAAGGTCTCCTCGCCGGTCAGGCCGAGGGAGGCCGCGGTGGCACCCTCCGGGAACTGGAGCGGGAGCACGCCCATGCCGATGAGGTTCGAGCGGTGGATGCGCTCGTAGGACTCGGCGATGACGGCCTTGACGCCGAGGAGCGCGGTGCCCTTGGCGGCCCAGTCGCGGGACGAGCCGGAGCCGTACTCCTTGCCCGCCAGCACGACCAGCGGAATGCCCTGGTCGATGTAGTTGCGCGAGGCGTCGTAGATGAAGGAGACCGGCGCGCCCTCCTGCGTGAAGTCGCGGGTGTAGCCGCCCTCGGTGCCCGGCGCGATCTGGTTGCGCAGGCGGATGTTGGCGAAGGTGCCGCGGATCATGACCTCGTGGTTGCCACGGCGCGAGCCGTAGGAGTTGAAGTCACGACGCTCCACACCGTGCTCGGTGAGGTACTGGCCCGCCGGGGTGTCGGCCTTGATGGCGCCGGCCGGGGAGATGTGGTCGGTGGTGACCGAGTCGCCCAGCTTGGCGAGCACACGGGCACCGGTGATGTCGGTGACCGGGGACGGCTCCGTCTGCATGCCCTCGAAGTACGGGGGCTTGCGGACGTAGGTCGACTCCGCGTCCCACTCGAAGGTGTTGCCGGTCGGGATCGACAGGGCCTGCCACTGGGCGTCGCCCGCGAAGACGTCCTCGTAGGACTTGGCGAACATGTCCTCGCCGATGGCGTTCGCCACGACCTCGTTGACCTCGGCCTCGGAGGGCCAGATGTCCTCGAGGTGGACCGGGTTGCCGTCCTGGTCGATGCCCAGGGCGTCCTTGGTGATGTCCACCTTCATGGAGCCCGCGAGGGCGTAGGCGACCACCAGCGGCGGGGATGCCAGGTAGTTCATCTTGACGTCGGGGTTGATCCGGCCCTCGAAGTTGCGGTTGCCCGAGAGGACCGACGTGACCGCGAGGTCGTGGTCGTTGATGGCCTTGGAGACCTCCTCCGGCAGCGGGCCGGAGTTGCCGATGCAGGTGGTGCAGCCGTAACCGACCAGGTTGAAGCCGACCTTGTCGAGGTAGGGGGTCAGACCCGCCTTCTCGAAGTAGTCGGTGACGACCTTGGAGCCCGGGGCGAGGGTGGTCTTGACCCACGGCTTGCGGGTCAGGCCCTTCTCGACGGCCTTCTTGGCGACGAGCGCCGCGGCGACCATGACGTACGGGTTGGAGGTGTTGGTGCAGGAGGTGATGGCCGCGACCGTCACCGCACCGTGGTCCAGCTCGTAGGTGGTGCCGTCGGGGGCGGTCACGGTGACCGGGTTGGACGGGACGGACCCGGTGCCCTGGCCGTGCTGCGGGGCGCCGGCGCCGTTCTCCTCGCGGCCGTAGGCCGGGGCGTCGGAGGCCGGGAAGGACTCGGCGCTGGCCTCGTCGACCACGGAGGCGGCGGCGTCCGGCGTCTGGGCGACGGGGGCCTCGACGTAGTTCAGGACGTCCTTGGCGAACTGCTGGGCGGCCTCGGCGAGGACGATGCGGTCCTGCGGGCGCTTCGGGCCGGCGATGGAGGGGACGACCGTGGAGAGGTCCAGCTCCAGCTTCTCGGAGAAGTCGGGCTCGGCCTTCGGGTCCAGCCAGAGGCCCTGCTCCTTGGCGTACGCCTCGACGAGCGCGACCTGCTGGTCCGAACGGCCGGTCAGACGCAGGTAGTTCAGGGTCTCGTCGTCGATCGGGAAGATCGCGGCGGTGGAGCCGAACTCCGGCGACATGTTGCCGATGGTGGCGCGGTTGGCCAGGGAGGTGGCGGCCACGCCCTCGCCGTAGAACTCGACGAACTTGCCGACCACACCGTGCTGGCGCAGCATCTCGGTGATGGTGAGCACCAGGTCGGTGGCGGTGGTGCCGGGCTGGAGCTCACCGGTGAGCTTGAAGCCGACGACGCGCGGGATCAGCATGGAGACCGGCTGACCGAGCATGGCGGCCTCGGCCTCGATGCCGCCGACGCCCCAGCCGAGCACACCGAGGCCGTTGACCATGGTGGTGTGCGAGTCGGTGCCGACCAGGGTGTCGGGGTAGGCCTTGCCGTCACGGACCATGACGACGCGGGCCAGGTGCTCGATGTTCACCTGGTGGACGATGCCGGTGCCCGGCGGGACGACCTTGAAGTCGTCGAAGGCGGTCTGGCCCCAGCGCAGGAACTGGTAGCGCTCCTTGTTGCGGCCGTACTCCAGGTCGACGTTCTGCTTGAACGCGTCCTTGGTGCCGAACTTGTCGGCGATGACGGAGTGGTCGATGACCATCTCGGCCGGGGAGAGCGGGTTGATCTTCGCCGGGTCGCCGCCGAGCGCCGCGACGGCCTCACGCATGGTCGCGAGGTCCACGACACAGGGAACGCCGGTGAAGTCCTGCATGATCACGCGGGCCGGCGTGAACTGGATCTCCTGGCTGGGCTGGGCCTGCGAGTCCCAGCCACCGAGGGCGCGGATGTGGTCGGCGGTGATGTTCGCGCCGTCCTCCGTGCGGAGCAGGTTCTCCAGCAGGACCTTCAGGCTGTACGGCAGGCGGGCTGAGCCCTCGACCTTGTCCAGCCGGAAGATCTCGTACGACTCGTCGCCCACCTGCAGCGTGCTGCGGGCGTCGAAGCTGTTCGCCGACACGACAGTCTCCTTCATTGATGTGCGCGTTCCACCGCATCCTGCCGCCACGCCGGTCCAGCATTCCGCTAAGGTAAGGCTAAGTTAGGTAACCCTTACCAGGGTGACTGCCGCGGTGCGCCTCGGCAGATATCTCGATGTCGAGATAACTCTAGTACATGGGGGCTGAATGGTCATGCCCGGATGGCGGGTGTGACGGGTCCATCACGCCCGGAATGGGGAGGCGCACCGGGTTGCGCGACTGGGACGATCACCGGATGAGCCCCTTCTCGTACCGCCGCGACTTCGTACGGGAGCCGCACCCTGTCGACCTCACCGCCCGCCCGGACCTGGCGGCCGCGCTCGACGCCGTCAACCGGGACCTGGCGGCGACACTGGCCGGAGGCCGGACCGATGCGGCTGATGTGCACGCCGTCGGACGACGAGGACATCCCGGACCAGTTCCACGCGGCCCTGCCCGACGGCCGCTGGCACGGCGGCGTGACGCACCCCGCCGCACCCGGCATCGCCGAGGCGGCCCAGGAGACGGTCCAGGCGGTGCTGTGGCAGGTGTGGCCGGTGTGCCCGGAGCACCGCACCGGGGTGCACGCGGACGCCGGGACGGACGAGCGGCCGGAGTGGTGGTGCCGGGCCGGCGAGGGCCACGAGCTGTGCGAGGTGGGCGAACTGGCGCAAACCCTCCCCGGTAGGCAGCGCCGGGCGCTGCGCCGGAAAGAACGCAGGCGGGAGGGGTGAGCGGCGGCCATCAGTAAGCCATATGGGGGTATCCGAGTTGAGCGCCCCTCAGAGGCGCCGACAATCGGAGGAGACAGCCATGGGCCTGACGTTCCGCAAGAGCTTCCGCATCCTTCCCGGCGTGCGGCTGAACATCAACCGTCACTCCTGGTCCATCACGACCGGCGGTGGCAAGCACGGTCCCCGTCACACCCACAGCAGCACCGGACGCCGTACGACCTCGATGGACCTGCCGGGTCCGTTCGGCTGGCGCAAGACCACGACCAAGAAGCGCTGACCGCGCCTCCGGCGGCCGCTGACCCGGCGTCACCCGAACGGACCCCCCAGGAGGCGTGATCTCATATCTGAGATAACCTCAACCTCATGTCAGACGACTACCTCGTACGCATCGGCAAGCTCATCCGTGACGCCCGGCAGCACCGTGGCTGGACTCAGGCGCAGCTCGCGGACGCGCTCGGCACCAGCCAGAGCGCGGTCAACCGCATCGAGCGCGGCAACCAGAACATCAGCCTTGAGATGATCGCCCGGATCGGTGAAGCCCTGGACAGCGAGATCGTGTCGCTGGGCTACGCGGGTCCGATGCACCTGCGGGTCGTCGGCGGCCGCCGGCTGTCCGGCGCCATCGACGTCAAGACGAGCAAGAACGCGTGTGTGGCGCTGCTGTGCGCGTCCCTGCTGAACAAGGGCCGTACGGTGCTGCGCCGGGTGGCACGGATCGAGGAGGTGTACCGCCTGCTGGAGGTCCTGAACTCCATCGGCGTGCGCACCCGCTGGATCAACGACGGCGTCGACCTGGAGCTGGTCCCGCCGGCCCAGCTGGAGATGGACGCGATCGACGCGGAGGCGGCCGTCCGCACCCGTTCGATCATCATGTTCCTCGGCCCGCTGCTGCACCGCATGGACCGCTTCATGCTGCCGTACGCGGGCGGCTGCGACCTCGGCACCCGCACGATCGAGCCGCACATGATCGCGCTGCGCCGGTTCGGCCTGGACGTCGCGGCGACCGAGGGCCAGTACCACGCCGTGGTGGACCGCACGGTCCGCCCGGACCGCCCGATCGTGCTGACCGAGCGCGGCGACACCGTGACGGAGAACGCGCTGCTGGCGGCGGCCCGCCATGACGGCGTGACCGTCATCCGCAACGCGTCCTCGAACTACATGGTGCAGGACCTCTGCTTCTTCCTGGAGGCCCTCGGCGTACGGGTCGAGGGCATCGGCACCACCACGCTCACCGTGCACGGCGTGCCCAACATCGACATCGATGTCGACTACTCCCCCTCCGAGGACCCGGTCGAAGCGATGAGCCTGGTCGCGGCGGCCGTGGTGACGGAGTCGGAGCTGACGGTGCGCCGGGTGCCGATCGAGTTCCTGGAGATCGAGCTGGCGGTCCTGGAGGAGATGGGGCTCGACCACGACCGCAGCCGTGAGTACTTCGCGGACAACGGCCGCACCCGCCTGGTCGACCTCACGGTCCGCCCCTCCAAGCTGGAGGCGCCGATCGACAAGATCCACCCCATGCCGTTCCCCGGCCTCAACATCGACAACGTCCCCTTCTTCGCGGCCATCGCCGCCGTCGCCCAGGGCCAGACCCTCATCCACGACTGGGTCTACGACAACCGGGCCATCTACCTCACCGACCTCAATCGCCTCGGCGGCCGCCTGCAGTTGCTGGACCCCCACCGCGTCCTGGTCGAGGGCCCGACCCGCTGGCGCGCCGCCGAGATGATGTGCCCGCCCGCGCTCCGCCCCGCGGTCGTCGTGCTGCTGGCCATGATGGCCGCCGAAGGCACGTCGGTGCTGCGCAACGTGTACGTCATCAACCGGGGGTACGAGGATCTGGCGGAGCGGCTGAATTCGATCGGGGCGCAGATCGAGATCTTCCGGGACATCTGAAAGCCTGCAGAGAAAGCGCCGCCGCACCCCAGCTGACCTGTATGAACGCGGGGCGGGAGGGGAGGTGGCGGCGTCTCTGGGACTTCTCTGGGACTTTCGGTCGGAGGCAACTTCATATCTGCGCCCGCCGCGCGCTCAGCATGCTCCTCAGCAGGGCCCCAGTCCAAGGTCCATGAGCAAGTCGTCCAGCACCGTTTCCTCCTCGACCCGGACACCGCACTCGGCGAGGGCGACGGCCGGAGCAGGGTCCCAGGGAGTTGCGGTTACTGCTGCTCGGTAATCGGCGGCCGTGTAGCGCCGCCCGCGAGCACGCTGTAGCCCTCGCGGACCGGCCACTCTTCGGCCCACAGCCCGCCGCGCCGCCTGCCACGGCCGCTCACCGCGACTGGCACGCCCGCCAGGTCCCGCGGTGGCGAGCCACGCCCCGCCACCGCGGCCCGACCGCCCCGGCACCCTCGGCATCGCTGCGACGGCGAGGAGCCGCGCGTCAGTTCGGCGTCGCGGTGGTGTGGTGCGGTCGGTTGTGTACCAGCAGGGCTGAGGCGAGGGCCGCGCACAGGAACACGGCGGCGATGACGACCAGGCCGGCGTGGACGCCGGAGGTGAAGGCGTCGCCGATCGCGGCGGTCACGTTCGGCGGGGCTGCCCGGTGGCCCACGCTGCCGCTGGATACGGCGTGTTCGACGGTGGGCCAGGCCGCTCGGGGCACGTGGTGGGCATCCAGCTGGGGCGGCAGTTGGGACTGGAGCCGGCTGGCGAGCAGTGCGCCGAGGAGGGAGGTGCCAGTGACGGATCCGACCTGGCGGAAGGTGTTGACGGCTCCGGAGGCCATGCCGGCCTGTTCATGGGAGACGCTGACCAGGGCGGCGGCGGTGCTCGGCGCAGCCACCATCCCGCTTGCGGCTCCGAAGAGCGCGTAGAGCCACCACACCCGGGCATAGGGGGTGGTCGGCTCCAGTGTGGTGAGTCCGGCCGTGGCGGCGGCCCCGATGAGGAAGCCCAGGGTCAGTGGGAGCTTGAAGCCGGTGCGGCGGATCACGCGTCCGGTCGCGTAACTGACGATGACGTAGACGCCGAAGAAGGCCAGCAGCCGCCAGCCCACGTCCAGGGCGGACAGGTGCTGGACACGCTCGTAGAAGAGCACCGACAGGATGGCCAGGCCGGTGAAGCCGAACAGGGAGACGGCCGCGACGAACATGACGGCGCTGAAGGATGCCGACCGGAACAGGGTGATGTCCAGCATGGGTGTGCGGCCGGCGCGCTCGACGAGGACGAAACCGGTCATGGCCGCTGCCGCGGTGATCCATGCGATGAGGATGCGGGGGCTGGTGTAGCCGTCGTGTCCGCCTTCGATGAGGGCGTAGACGAGGGCGGTGATGCCCAGGACGGCCAGGACCTGGCCGGGGATGTCGAGCTTGCCGGCGGGGCCGCGCGATTCCGCTACGAAGGCTGCTGCGGCGAGGGTGACCACGGCGAGAACGGCGGTCGACAGGAAGACCGTGTCCCAGTGGAAGTGGTCCAGCAGTGTGCCGGCGATCAGGGGGCCTGCGGCGAGTCCGATACCCGAGGAGGCCGCCCAGATGGTGACGACTTCGGTGCGCCGGTGGGGGTCGGGGAACGTGGCTCCCAGGGTGGCCAGGCTGTTGGGCAGGATGAGTGCGCCGCCGAGGCCGGAGACGAGCTGGCCGGCGATGACACCTTCCGCCGAACCGGCCGCGTAGACGATGAGCGAGCCGATGATCATGATCGCGGCGCCGGTGACGAAGGCGCGCTTGCGGCCGTAGAGGTTGCCGATGGTGCCCGCGGACATCACCAGACTGGCCACGACCAGGGTGTACGCGGAGGGGATCCAGACGAGGCCGGTCGGGGAGACGTGCAGGTCGTCCTGGATGGCCGACATTGCCGACACCGATGCGGTGATCAGCAGAAAGGTCGTCATGGCGCCCAGGCACATCGCGATGAGCGTGAGGCCGGCGGCGAGCCGGGAGGGGTGGTCCGGGGAGGGCCGGACACCGGGGTGCCGGTCGGTCGGCTCGAGCCGGCCCGGGGCGGGAGGAGGAATGGAGGTCACGGTTTCCTCGTCTCAGCCGAGCTGCGGGTAAAGGGCGGCGACGCCGCCGGAGAGGTCGGCCTGTACCTGGCGGCTGCGGTCGTCGACGACGATCTCGGCGGCCCCGGCGGCAATGCCGTCGACGGCCGCGCGGGCGACGCCCGCCGGGTCGGCCTTGGGCCCGTTGACATGGCGGGCCATGTCGGTGTCCATGTAACCGACGTGGAGTCCGGACACGGTGATGCCCCGGGGCGCGAGCTGCTGGCGAACCGCGTTGGTCAGGCTCCACTCCGCGGACTTCGCGGCGGCGTAGGCACCGACGCCGGGAAAGCTGATCCACGACAGCGCGGACAGGATGTTGAGGACGGCGCCTCCGCCCTGGGACTCGATCACGGGAGTCAAAGCCCGGATCATGCCGAGGGTGCCCAGATAGTGGGTCTCCATCTCCAGGCGGACGGCGTCCCAGTCGCCGGTCAGCAGATCGGCACCCGTGGAACTGCCCGCGTTGTTGATCAGGACGGAGATGTCACGGGCCTCCTCGGCCGCCGCGGCTACGGAGGCGGGGTCGGTGATGTCGAGCCGTATCGCTTTCACGCCGGGCAGATCGATCTGGTCCGGCCGACGGGCCGCCCCGTACACCCTGGCGCCACGCGCGAGCAGCTCCTGGGCGAGCGCCCTGCCGAGCCCGCGGTTGGCCCCGGTGACCAGGACGGTCGCTGTGCTGATGTCCATGATTCCTCCCTCGTGCTGCGCACGACCCAGCTGACTTATGATTGCGTAAGTCAGCTCGACCATATAGGCTGACTTGGCTGGAGGCAAGCCAGGTGAAGGGTGGAGAGATGAAGGATCTGCTGCAGGAACGGGACGCCTGGTCCATGGCCAACTGCTCCATCGCCAGGACTCTGGAGATCGTCGGCAACAGGACAGCGCTGCTGATCATGCGCGAGGCGTTCTTCGGCACACGCCGGTTCGACGACTTCGCCAAGCGTGTGGGCATCGGCGAACCCGCCGCCGCGGCGCGTCTGAAGGAACTGACCGCCGCTGGACTCCTGGAACGCGTCCCCTACCAGGAGCCCGGCCAGCGGACCCGGTACGCCTATCAACTGACCCAGAAGGGGCGGGACTTCCGGACCGTCATCGTGGCGCTGCGGCAGTGGGGCGACACCTGGGCCGCCGACGAACAAGGACCCCCCGTGGTCGTACGCCACGAGAATTGCGGGGCCCCGGTGCACGCGGTGCTCCGCTGCGAAGACGGCCACGACGTGCCGATCGGGGACTCGTTCGTCGACGCCGGCCCGGGTCTCCTCCGCGTCAGCCCCGACAGCCCTGAACCCAGCGGCGGCTGAAACACCCGGCAGGACGATTCCACCGCAGCAGCGGCCCGCCCCCGCCATCACCGACCGGCATACCAGACCGACAACTCACCCCCCGAGGAACTCCCGCATGTCCGAAACGTCGAAGAAGTCCCTGAGTGCCGACGCGGCCGGCCAGGCAGGAGCGGCAATACACAGATCACGCGTGTTCGGCTGGGAAGACCCTGCCATTTCCGCCGACGCCGTCCCTCACCACAGCGGCCTGGACTTCCTCCGCGAGATCCTGGCCGGGCGCCTGCCCGCCCCGCCGATCGCCGCCGCCTTGGGCTTCACCCTGGAGGAGGCCGAGCACGGCCGGGCGGTCTTCGTCCTGGTGCCGGGCGAGGAGCACTACAACCCGATCGGCAGCGTCCACGGCGGCGTCTACGCCACGCTGCTCGACTCGGCGGCCGGCTGCGCGGTGCAGTCCGTGCTGCCTCAGGGCATGGGGTACACCTCGATCGACCTGACCTTGAAGTTCCTGCGCCCGATCACCGTCGACACCGGCAAGGTTCGCGCCATAGGCACCGTCCTCAACAGCGGCCGCCGCACCGCCCTCGCCCAGGCAGAGCTCCGCGACTCCGACGACCGGCTCCTGGCCCACGCCACCAGCAGCTGCATGCTCTTCCCGGTCGTGGCCCGCTGACCACCATGCGCGGCGCGACGGAGGGCCCACGGAACTGGTGACCCGTCCGGCCTCGTTCTCCATGCGCTCGCCCGAGGCGTGCTTTGAAAGCCGGCTCTGCTCCTCGCCCGCGCGGACCACATCCTTCCCGCGCGCCGCAGCGACACCGGCCCGGCCGTGCGCGGCGGCCCCGCACCTGACGGTGCGGGGCCGCCGGGGAAAGGGGTCCTACGAAGGCTTGCCGTGGTTCTCGACGTGGCGTCACTGGAGTGTGCGCAGCTCCGTGGGCGCGGGGGCGCGTGGGGTGCGGCGGCCGGACGCCGCACTTCTCCGTGCGCCCCGCAGGCCGGTGGCGGGCTCGGACCCGTCGCGGTCGTCCGTGATGCACAGGGCGTCTTCCCTCGCCGCGTGCACGCACGGTAGGCCCGCAGGCGAACGAGCGCCTCTCCGGACAGCGGCAGTACGGTCGCCCAGTGTCCCGCCCCGGCCGCAACAGCCGTTACTGGACGGCAGAAACGGACGCGGCTCCTTCACCGACGCCGACGGCCCCTCGACCACGAGGCTCCTGCTGAATGCCGGACAAGCCCGCCGCAGCAACGCCGTGGACCTCTAGTCGTCGAAGACGATGACCAGGCGGCCGACGACATCCCCCCTCCGAGAGCTTCGAGGTTCTCGTTGACGTCCTCAAGCTTGACCTTGGTGACATCGTGTTCGACGAGGCCCTTCTCGGCGAGCGAGAGCACCTCGACCAGATTTGCGTGATTGCCCCAACGGCCCTGACCGCTACTTCCTGGTGGTGCACGCCGTCGACGTGGAGAAGCTGGAGGTGTCCGGGACGACGACCCCCGCGCTCATGGACTTCCTTTTGTTCACCCACGCGATCGCACGGGCCTCCGTGTTCGCCACGTACGAGCGGTGAGTGACGGGCGGGCGAGTGGAACGGAATGCGGACCGAGGGCGGCGCGATCGGGAATGCGGAGTAGAACAGGAATGCCCTTTTTCTGGAATCCAAATGCCGCGTGCAGCACGTCTGGTCAAGAAAAGGGACTGTTTCCGGCGCCGCAAACGGGAGGTAATTGCAAAACTTGCCGACGCCAGATGCCACTCGTACCCTTGCCGATATGGCTGTCGCATCAACGAATCCGGCCGCAGGCGAGGTTGTCGAAATATTCGGCATGCGCGAGTTCATGAACGCCAAGACCGTCTGGGTGGGCGGGTGACGAGAGGGGAACGTGACGGTGGGCGCATCCACTCCGGCCGGGCTGCGGGCGGCGCGCTCACGTGGCTGCGCGGCCGCGATCCGGGACTGGCGGCGCTGCGGCGGGCACTGCGGGCGGCGATCCTGACACCCTCCGTCCTCGCCGTGACGTACTTCGGTCTGGGCCGGCCGGACATCGCGGTCTTCGCGGCCTTCGGCTCACTGGTGCTGACGCTGTTCGTGGACTTCGGCGGCCCGATGCGCGAGCGGATCGCCGGCCAGGCGGCGCTGATCGTGGCCACCACGGTCAGGACCTGCCTGGGCACCCTGGCCGGCCGGACGCTCTGGCTGACGGGAGCGGTGACCTTCGTCATCGCGTTCTGCGTCCTGTTCTCCGGGATCGTCAGCTCCGCCCTGGCCGGCGCGACCACATCACTCCTGTTCACCTACATCCTGCCGGTGACGCTGGGCGGGCCCCTCGACGCGATCCCGGCGCACGCGATCGGATGGGCGCTGGGCGGTGCGGCCTCGATGATCGGCGTCACCCTCATGTGGCCGGTCCCCGTCAGCGAGCCGCTGCGCGCGTCCGGCGCGCGGGCCTGTGCCCTGCTCGCCGGCAGACTGCGCGCCGAGGTCGACTGTGCCCCCGACCCGACCGCGCACGATCAGGCCCTCGAAACGGCGGTCCGACAGGCGGAAGAGGGCGTGGCCGACTTGCGGAAGACCTTCTACGGCACGCCGTACCGGCCCACCGGGCTGTCGCTGTCGTCCCGGGCCGTGGTCCGGCTGGTGGACCAGGTGATCTGGCTCGGCTCCGTACTGCACCAGGACCCGCCACGGAGCAGGGACCCGCTGAGCAAGCTCCTGGTGTGCGAGACCAAGATGGCGACGGTGGAGCTCCTGGAGCACAGTGCGGCGCTGCTGCAGGCCGATGTCTCCGTGCCGCACGGCCTCGATCCCCATGTCGCTCGGCTGGAACAGGCTCGGGCGAGCCTCGAGGAGTCCATGATCGGGCTCCTGCCCCGGCGGTCCGCCGTCCCGGTGGCGCCCGCCGACCGCGGGAGCGGGCCGGCCGCCGCCCCCGGGCCGACCGACGCCTTGATCGGTTCGCTCGGGCCAAGTTTCCGGGCTCAGAGCATGAGCTTCGTCGTGCGCGCGATCGCCGGCAACATCCAGCTCGCCGTGACCGCGCGGCAGCGAAGCCGGCGGGACCGGCTGCTCGGCCGTCGTCCCCCGGGAAGCGACTCCGCCCTGTCCTCGGCGCGGGAACGCTTCACGGCACACCTGAGCCGCAACTCCGTCTGGCTCCACAACAGCCTGCGCGGGGCGGCGGCGCTGAGTCTGGCAGTGGTGGTCGCCCACCTGACCGGACTGGGCCACGCCTTCTGGGTGGCCTCCGGCACCCTCGCCGTCCTGCGGTCCAACGCCGTGGGCACGGGCCAGACGGTCCAGCGGGCCCTGCTCGGCACGGTACTGGGATTCGTCGTGGGCGCACCCCTCATTCTGGCGCTGGGCGCACATCCCGTCGTTCTGTGGTTGCTGCTGCCCCTGGCGATCATCCTCGTGGGGATGGAGGCCGCCGTCACGGCGTTCACCGCCGGACAGGCCGGATTCACCATCGTGCTGCTGGTTCTGTTCAGCATCATCCACCCCGAGGGCTGGCAGCTCGGCCTGGTGAGGATCGAGGACGTGGCCCTCGGATGCGCCGTCAGCCTGGTGGTCGGCCTGCTGCTCTGGCCGCTGGGCGCCGCGGCCGCACTGGGCCGGGTGTTGTGCGACGCCCTCGGCGACGGCGCGCGGTATCTGCGCGGTGCCGTCGTGACAGGGGTGGCACTCTGCGACAGGGCCCGAGCCGCGGGCTCGGCCTCCGGCGACGACGACCGGCGGCGGGCGCTGGCCTCCGCCCGCCGGCTCGACGACGCGTTCCGCGAGTACCTGGCAGAACGCGGCACCAAGCACCTCGCGCTGGCCGACGTGACCGCCCTGGTGGACGCGGTCGCCATCCTCCGGCTGACCGCCGACGCCGTCACCGATCTGTGGTCACGCGCGGCGCACGCCCCCGAAAACGGCCGGGCCGCGGCCGGTCACGAGATCCTCGACTCGTGCCAGTCCGTCACCTCGTGGTTCGAGTCGGCCGGCCGGGCATTGGCCGGGGGCGGGGCCGCGCCGGGCCACCCGCCGAGCCGCCCGGTCGTGGACGCGGCCCTGCATGAAAGCGTGAGCCGCGATCTGCGGGCGGGCACGGAACAGGGCACGGCGACGGCCGTGAGGATGGTCTGGATGGCAGACCACCTCGACACGCTGCGCCGCCTCCAGGCGGAGATCGACGGCCCCGTCCGTGCCGCCGCGGCGTCCACGCGGCGACAGCGCGGACGAGGGCGCGGGCTCCGGGCGGCCGTCACATGGCCTCGGCCGCCGGCCGCCCGTGCCGGGGCTCGTCCCGGTTCTCCTCCGCGGGGTTGACACACTTGGTGAGGCAGCGGGTGCGGGAGAGCGCGAACACCCCGTAGACCACCAGGGCCGCTCCCGCGAGCGCCGGGACGAGCCACCAACCGCCGCGGGGCGACTCCGCGTAGAGCGTCACCCCGAGGAAGAAGCTGACCGAGGCGTCACCGAGCGTCAGCGCCGGCTGGGAGCCGATGAGGGGGCCTCCCTGCATCGCATAACCGAGCAGAATGACCGACAACGACCCGGCGATCGCGAACGCGTAGGTCTGCCAGGCCAGGAAGAAGCCCGTCGCTCCCTCCTGGGACAGGACATACATCGAGGACTTCACCAAGGCTGCCGTGAGCGCGTTGCCGATCGCCGCCGCGAGCGCCAAGTAGGCGGCCCGGGCGGCCCCTTGCGGGCGCCGCAGTCCGACGCCGACGAACGCCGCGCCGAGTCCGCCGAGGACGAGGAGCGTCGGTACCCACGCCATGCCCGGCACCTGGGGCCGGCCCCCCGAGGGAGCGGCCGAGAACAGAGCGACGGCCAGGCCGGTGAAGATGCAGATCACGCATCCCCATGCCTTCCGCGAGATCCCGACCCGGAACACCACGCTGCCGAAGAGGAGAGCCAGTGGCAGCTCGAGGATGAAGATCGGCTGGACGGTGGCAAGCGACCCCCAGAGGAGGGCGAGGGCCTGGAACAGCGCGGCGAGAACGGTGCCCAGAATCCCCACGAACCAGGCCGGGTTGTGCAGCAGGTCGCCGACGAGACCCAGTCCCCGCCCCCGGGAATCGGGCACGTGCACCACTGCTCGCCGTTGCAGCACGGTGCCCAGGGCATTGCTGGCAGCAGCCAGGACGGCGAAGATGACCCCGAGGATCATTCCGGTCGCACCGCCTCCGCGTCGGGGACTTTCAGACGCCGCCGGGCAGGGGTGCCAGGGGGCTGACGAGGCCGGCTTCGCGGAGTTCCCGCCAGAACTCGACGGGGATGTCCTCCCGGAGGGCGGAGAGGTCCTCGCTGATGCGGCTGGGTTTGGTCGCGCCGGGGATGACCGCGTCGCTCACGGGGTGGGCGAGGGAGAACTGGAGCGCGGCGGCCTTGATCGGGACGCCGTGCCGGTCAGCGATCTCCTTGATGCGCCTGACCCGCTCGACGATCTCCGGGGGCGCGTCCTGGTACTCGAAGTTGGTACCGCCGGCGAGGATGCCTGAACTGTAGGGGCCGCCGACGACCATGCCGACGTCCTGCTGTTCCGCCATCGGCAGGAGCCTTTCCGGCGCGTGCGCGTGGTCCAGCAGGGTGTACCGGCCGGCCAGCAGGAAGCCGTCGGGCTTGGGCTCGTCCAGTTCGAGGGTGATCTCGATGGGTTCGGTGCGGTTGACCCCGAGCCCCCACGCCCTGATGACGCCCTCGTCCCGAAGACGGGACAGGACCCGGAAGGCGCCCGTCCGCGCCTCCTCGAACTTGCCGAGCCATTGGTCGCCGTGGAAGTCCTGGGCGATGTCGTGCACCCAGATGATGTCCAGCCGGTCCACTCCGAGACGTTCCAGGCTGCCTTCGATGGAGCGCTCGGTCGCGTCGGCCGTCCAGTCGTGCAGGATCTTGTTGGGCCTCCCGTGCGCGAAGAGATCGCCCTTGTCGCCCAGATCCCTGCCGCCGGACTCGACCTCGTCGAGGATCACCCGGCCCACTTTCGAGGACAGCACGAACTCGTCCCGTGGCTTCCGCGACAGCAGTTCGCCCAGGCGGATCTCGGCGAGTCCGGCTCCGTACAGCGGCGCCGAGTCGTAGTAGCGGATGCCCTGGTCCCAGGCCGCGTCGAGCGTCGCCGACACCTCTTCGTCCGAGACGGCGCGGAACATGTTCCCGAGGGGGGCCGTGCCGAAGCCTATGCGCCCGGGGAGTACGTGATCGAGGGCCATGCTTGGTTCCTTCGCGGGTGCTGGAGGTCAACGTCCTGCCCGTGTCCGCCCCGGGACCGGCGACCGGTGAAATACATAGGAGGGCATGTTCTGTGCCCGGCGGAACCCTCAGGTGAGAACCTTGAGCATTTCCTCGGCCAGCGGTCCGGACGAGGCGGGATTCTGACCCGTGTAGAGCGTGCGGTCCACCACCGTGTACGGCTCCCACACCGGCCCCGCGAGTACTCCGTGGGCAGCTTCTTCAGCTCGTCCTCGAGCAGCCACTTGGCCCTGTCGGCGAAACCGACACCGGCTTCCTCCTCGTTGCTGAACCCGGCCACACGGTAACCGGCGAAGGGCGTGGTCCCGTTCTCGTCACGTGTGGCGAGGAGCGCGGCCGGAGCGTGGCAGACGATGCCCAGAGGTTTGCCGGACGCCAGGGTCTCGCGCAGCAGCCGGGCGGAGTCCGCGTCGGAGGAGAGATCCTCCATCGGCCCGTGTCCACCCGGGTAGTACACCGCGTCGAAGTCGTCGATGCCGACCTGGTCGAGGCGCAGCGGATGACGCAGTTCCTCGGCCGCCTCGATGGCGGATTCCAGCTCCAGGGAGTTCTCCTCGCCACCGGTCATGCTCGGTCGCAGGCTCATCGTGTCCACGACGGGGACGACTCCTCCCGGCGTCGCGACAGTGACCTTGTGTCCGGCCGTCGTGAACGCGGTGTAAGGGGCCACGAACTCCTCTGCCCAGTAACCGGTGGGGTGGCGGTGACCGTCCCGGAGTGTCCAGTAGCTCGCACCAGTCAGCACGAAAAGAATATCAGCCACGAATCTTCCCCTTCTTTAATTGAAGGTGTGAGTGACGAGTCGTCAGATGGCGGCTCAAGACAGTCCCACTCAAGCTAACGCGGCAGGAGAACGGCAGCAACTCGCACAATGAGGCCGCCATCCAGGTGCGGCACACGAGACGCTGCCGTCCAATAATCTGGCGTGCTCGTCCAAGTGAAAATGTGTCGGCGCTTCCATATTCACTGACCCGGCTCACCTGGTCCTCGGAAAGCATCGGAAAGGCGTCGTCGTCCCTGCCGACCCGAACAGAACCGTCATCGCTCGTCATGTCATCCATCTCCCGAGCAGGTCGGTGCACCGGGGACATGCTGAGGATGCGCACTTTCCTGGATCGCAGCAGAAAGGGACACCTGCGGAAAGTGCGCTGGCGGGACAACTCCACGGGCGAGTTGCAGGTCACGCCCAGTTCCAACGCCTTCCTGATGCTCGGGGCCGTACCGAAAACGGAATGGCTGACGGACTGCCTGGAGACCGACGAAAAGGGCTTCATCCGCGTCGGCCATCAAGTCTCCGACGTCTCGGCCTTCCCCGCGAACGGCCGCCCCATGGAATTGGCATCGAGCGTGCCGGGCGTATTCGCTGTCGGTGATGTCTGCTCAGGGCAGGTCAAACGTGTGGTTTTTTCGGTGGGTGAGGGTTCGATCGTGGTGGCGGCCGTCCACCGTGCGCTGGAACTGCGGAGGTAGGCGAGATACACGATTCGGAAAGCACAGGACAGGGCGTCACCGGCCGTGACCCCATGAATAGGCGTACTCGGCTCCTGCCAACTCGCCGGTGAGGAAACGGACTTGGCCCGTCGCCTGTCCGCAGGTGCGGAATCCGCTTCTGAAGTATCTTTGAGGCGGCGCCGGAAATACGCGCCCAGGTGCCAGAGCCGCCGAATCTCTCCTGCATGCCGGAAGGGGTCCTATGAATACTCCCGCCATGCCCGACCAGTCCCTGAGCGGCCGGGTCGCCGTCGTCACCGGAGCTTCCAGCGGAATCGGCGAGGCGACTGCCGAACGTCTGGCGGCAATGGGCGCTCACGTAGCGGTCCTCGCACGCCGTGCCGAGCGGCTCGACAGTCTCGTCGACCGCATCGAGAAGAGGGGCGGGCGCGCTCTGGCGATCGCGGCGGACGTGACCGACGCCGCCGCCGTCCAGTCGGCCGCCGACCGCGTGGCCGGCGATCTCGGCGACGCCGACCTGCTCGTCAACAACGCGGGCGTCATGCTTCCCGCCCCCATCGAGGAGCGTGCGGCCGATCAGTGGCAGCAGCAGGTCGACCTCAATATCTCCGGGCTGATGAACGTCATCGGCGCCTTCACGCCTCAGCTCGTCAGCGCTGCCCAGGAGCGCGGCGTCGCCGATCTCGTCAACATGTCCTCGATCGCCGCCCAGAACATCTTCCCGAACTTCGCCGTGTACTCGGGCACCAAGGCGTTCGTCACCCACCTGTCCCGGCATCTGCGTGTCGAGCTCGGTCCCAAGAACGTACGCGTGTCCGCTCTGGAACCCGGGATCGTCGGCACCGAACTGCAGGACCACGTGACCGACGAAGGCACGCTGCAGTGGCTCGCCGACTCCAAGGAGAGCGGCGTGGCGTGGCTCACCCCGGAGGACATCGCCGATGTCGTCGGCTACCTGGCCGCTCTTCCGCCGCGCGTGAACCTGCAGCAGGTCACCATCATGCCCACCGCGCAGCCGAGCTGAACCGCCCGTACGCGGCCCGCAGGGCTCATGCGTCGCAACCGGCGGCCCGTCCGCGACCGCCCGTCGCTCCAGTGCGTCCGAGTCCCTTCCCGACGGTCCGCACGGCACGGACGACCGGAACGATCTGGAGGAACGCCATGGCATCGACGTCCGTCAGCCGGCTCATGCCGGCCTCCCCCGACCGCGTGTGGCGGCTGATCGGCGGATTCGGGTCCCTTCCCGACTGGCTGCCCTCCATCCCCGAGAGCACCTTCGCCGAGGGCGGCCGGGTGCGGCGGCTGAAGAACCCGGACGGTGACGTCATCGTCGAGCGCCTGCTGGAGTTCGACGACACCGAGCGGTTCTACAGCTACACCATCCTGCAGGCCCCCTTCCCCGTCGTCGACTACCTCTCGACGCTGCGGGTGCACGCGGTGACCGGTGACGACGATGTCGCCGAGGTGCAGTGGTCCGGACGCTTCGTCCCCCAGGGAGCCGGCGACGACGAAGTCGTGGCGCTCTTCACGGACATCTACCGCGAGGGCCTCGACGCCCTGCACGAGGTCCTCGCACAGCAGTCTTGAACGGCCAGGAGCGTGCTGGAGCGCTCCGGGACGCGGCAGCCCTGACGGTCCCGACGACGTGCGGAGAACGGCACCGGGCACGGGGGCTGCTGCGCGCACCTGCTCTTCGTCTACGGCCCCGCTCACGCACCCAGCTCTGCGGTGCCGGGCCGGCCCAGCGTCTCCGCCGCGGCCTCGGCGAAGGCGCGGATGAGAGGGGAGCGGCGGGACGCCACCCATGCCAGAGCCACCTCAGTCGGGCCGAGACCGTCCACGCGAAGCACGGTGACGTCCGGGCGGGTGTAGAAGTTGGCGGTGGACAGCGGGAGCACGCAGATGCCGGCTCCGGAGGCCACGAGTTCCAACTTCTCTTCCACCTGGTGGATCACCGGAATGCCGGGGCGTCGTCCGGCACGCAACTCCACGGCGACATCGCGCCATTCGGGGACGGCGTCGGGGTCCTGGAGCAGATGCTCGGACGCGAGGTCGGCCACGGTCACCACCGGCCTGTCCGCCAGACGGTGCCCCACCGGCAGCACGACGACCCGGGGCTCCCGGAAGAGCGGCCGCACCTGGAGGCCCCGCTGGTCGATGGGCAGCCGTACGATGCCGACGTCTGCTCGGCCGTCCAGCAGTACCGCCACCTGGTCGTCCCAGCTCGTCCGCAGCAGGCGCACACGCACGGCGGGGTGGCGACCGGTGAAGAGCACCGTCGCCGGGGTGAGCGTGATGCCCGGCATGAAGCCGATGGTCAGCGTGAGGGTGTCCTGCGCGGCCCTCGTCACCCGCCGGACCAGTGCCTCTGCCGAGGCGAGCAGCGGCACAGCGTCCTCCAGCAGCTGCTCCCCGGCCGGCGTCAGCAGGGTGCCACGCCGGTCGCGGTCGAACACCTCGACACCCAGGTCCTCCTCCAGGCTGCGGATCTGCCGGGACAGCACCGGCTGCGCGATGTGCAGTCGTTCGGCCGCGCGTCCGAAGTGGAGTTCTTCGGCCACGGCCACGAAATACCGGAGCTTCCTCAGGTCAGGGTCCACCTGGACGCACCGCTCGCTTTCTGAGGTGGTCGGCCGCTCTCCCAGCCGGGCCGCTCCTGGATCGACTCGCCTGGTCGTGTTCGCCGCGACGGCCGCGAGGGGAGATTTCCGAATCTATCGTCCCGACACGGTGGGCGGCCGACGACCACCGCTGTGTCCAGGGTCCCGTCACTCGCCCCTGGAGAGGACGCCGAGCGGGTCGGTGAACCTCGGTTTCCAGCCGAGCTCCGCCTCGGCGCGCGCCGGGGTGAACTGCTGGTCCAGGGCGAACGCGTCCGCGATCGGACCCATCTGCTTGTGCGCCTGCTCCAGCGGGATGGAGGCGACCTTGCCCTCCAGACCGACGGATGCGGCGACAGCGAGGGAGACGTCCCTGGCCGTCGGGTTCACGCCGCCCACGCCGACGTACACGGACCCGGCCCGCGCCTTCAGGGCGGCGACATACAGCGCGGCGACGTCCTCCACGTGCACCAGTGGCCAGCGGTTCGAGCCGTCGCCGATGAACGGGACGAAGCCCGCCTCCTTGCCGGGAACGGTGTAGAAGATGTCGATCAGGCGATTCTCGCCGCCGTACAGCAGACCCGGCTGCACCACCACGGGGCGGCCGCCCTGCTGGGCGCGCTCCAGCACCGTGTCCTCGACCGGCTTGCGCCAGGCGACCAGCCCGGGCGGGTTCCAGGGCGCCGTTTCGTCCGCGATGCCGTCGGTGTCGCCGTAGACCCAGGTTCCCCCGGTGTGCACGTAGGTGCCGGTGCCGATGCCGTCCTGCATGGCGGTGGCCGCGGCGAGGTCCTCGGCACCGGTCTGCGCCTGGGCCAGGTGGACGACCGCCTCGGCACGGGCGGCGGCGGCGTTCAGCACACCGAGGTCCCCGAGCCCACCGCGCACCGGTGTCGCCCCGAAGGAGCTGACAGCCTCGGCGGCGCGGTCACCGCGGGCCAGCGCCTCTACGGTGTGTCCGTGCGCGACCAGGGCGCCGATCGTGGCCTTTCCGATGTATCCGGATCCTCCGGTGAGAAAAACCTTCATGGGTATGGCTCCGATTTCCGCAGCTCGATTGCTTCGGTCACCAGCCTGCGCCCCGGCTCACCCGCTCGTCCAAGACCCTTTCCGGCGTCTGTGATACCTGATCGGCATCAGGAGCCGAGACCCGGGGCCGCCTCCCTCAGGGGCGATCCGCAACTGAACGGCACTCGATCGAGCCGGCGTGGTCCGTGCGGACGACGACGGCCACGCGCCGTCTCCTGGGACGCCTCGAGCGCGGCCCGGTCCACACCCCGCCCTCCAGGCACATGCCATCGCGTCATCGCCGGAAGCGCGTACTCCCATTCTCGAAGCTTCATCATCGCGCCCCCCAGTCCGTGAATTCCGGCGCGCCTATTGACAATGCAAGACGGGCTGCGCTGCACTGTTCAGCTCTCGCGGCAATTCGTCAAAATACTCCGCCCGAGAACGGTGCATGAATTCGAGGAGAATATTCCGTGCCCGATGTCAGTCGTCGTAGGTTTTTGCAGATTGCCGCGGGCAGCGCGGCTGCCACGCAGTTGTCCGACGGGATCGCGCGGGCCGCGGCCATCGCGCCCGTGGCGGGGACGGGGACGCTCGCCGATGTGGAGCATGTCGTCGTGCTGATGCAGGAGAACCGGTCGTTCGACCACTACTTCGGCACGTTGAGGGGGGTGCGGGGGTTCGGGGATGCGCGGCCGGTCGCGCTGCCGTCGGGGAAGAGTGTGTTTCACCAGGTCGACGGGTCGGGGCGGGAGACGTTGCCGTTCCGGCCGGATGCCGATCGGCTCGGGATGCAGTTCATCCAGGATCTGGACCACAGCTGGGCGGGGACGCACGCGGCGTTCAACGGGGGGCTCTACGACAAGTGGATTCCCGCCAAGTCCACGACGACGATGGCTTATCTGACGCGCGCGGACATTCCGTACCATTACGCGCTCGCGGACGCGTTCACCGTCTGCGACGCGTACCACTGCTCGATGCTGAGTTCCACCGATCCGAACCGTTACTACATGTACACCGGTTATTCCGGGAACGACGGCAAGGGCGGCGGGCCGGTGCTCGGGAATGAGGAGACCGGGTATTCCTGGACCACGTTCCCGGAGATCCTCCAGCAGGCGGGCGTCTCCTGGAAGGTGTACCAGGACACCGGCACCGGGCTGGACGCGGCCGGCGGATGGGGGTGGACCGGTGACGCGTTCATCGGTAACTACGGGGGACAACTCCCTGCTGTTCTTCAACCAGTACCGCGACGCCAAGCCCGGTGACCCCCTCTACGACCGGGCCCGCACCGGCACCAGGGCGGCCGGCGGCGACGGTTACTTCGACCGTCTGCGCGCCGACGTGACCGCGGGGACCCTCCCCCAGGTCTCCTGGATCGCCGCCCCCGAAGCCTTCAGCGAGCACCCCAACTGGCCCGCCAACTACGGGGCCTGGTACATCTCGCAGGTCCTGGACGCGCTCACCTCCAACCCGGACGTCTGGAGCCGCACCGTCCTGTTGCTGACCTACGACGAGAACGACGGCTTCTTCGACCACGTCGTACCGCCCTTCCCGCCCGCCTCCTCCGCGCGCGGGCTGTCCACCGCCGATGTGACGAAGGAGCTGTACGGCGGCTCGGCCGGGTACGCGGCCGGGCCGTACGGGCTCGGTCCGCGCGTGCCCATGCTTGTCATCTCGCCCTGGAGCACCGGGGGCTGGGTCTGTTCGCAGACCTTCGACCACACCTCGATCGTGCAGTTCATCGAGAAGCGGTTCGGGGTGCGCAACCCCAATGTCTCGCCGTGGCGGCGCGCGGTGTGCGGGGACCTCACCTCGGCCTTCGACTTCTCCCGCGGCAACACCGCCGCGCCCGGCCTGCCCGACACCAGCGGGTACCGGCCGCCGGACCACTCCAACCCCGGCAACTACGTACCCAAGCCCCCGGTGGCCGGCACGCTGCCCAGGCAGGAGCGCGGTACGCGGAGCGCGCGGGCGCTGCCGTACGACCTGGCCGTGGACACCAAGGCGGTCGGCGGGCGGATGCAGTTCACCTTCGCCGCGCTCGGTGCCGCCGGGGCCGCCTTCCACGTCACCTCGGCCACCCGCACCGACGGTCCCTGGCCGTACACCGTGGAGCCGGGCAAGAGCCTGACCGACAGTTGGGCGCTGCCGGGCAGCCGTTACGACTTCTCCGTGCACGGCCCCAACGGGTTCCTGCGCCGCCAGGCCGGCACCAACTCCGCCGTCGGCCCCGAGGTCACCGCCCGGCACGACAACTCCGCCGGGCAGGTCACCCTGACCTTCACCAACGCGGGCGGCAGCGCCGTGACCTTCACGGCCACCGACGCCTACGCTCCGGCCCAGCACTGCACGTACACCGTGCAGCCCGGCGCCTCCCGCGTCGTCAAGGGGTGGGGGGTGGCCGCCGGGAACCGCTGGTACGACGTCACGGTCACCGTGACCGGCGACTCCTCCTTCGTACGGCGCTTCGCCGGGCACGTCGAGACGGGCGCGCCCAGCACGAGCGATCCGGCGACCGCCACGGTGTGATCGCGGTAAGGGCTGTCGACCCGCGTCCCCGGCCAGGGTGGTGACCGGAAGGTACCGCAGGAATGGATCACTCCGGGAGTGCCCCAGCAGCCCCGCTGTCATGGAGACGCAGGCCCGTCGACTGGCTCAGAGTCGCCCCCGTCCCCCCGCTCCGGAGCCTCGCGGGGTGTGGCTGCCGGGTGCCTGGATACCCGGCCGTACGGAACACCGCACGCCCATTCCCAGGGAGGTCTCCATGCAGGACAGGAACGACATGCCGGACGAGGGGAAGCCCACGGCTCCCCAAGGCCAGGAGGCCCGGTCCGCCGGTGACGTCCTGAGCGGCCCCGGCGTCGAGAACCCGTCCGTCGCCGAACCGACCGAGCCCAGGGAGCCGCCGCCCGCCAAGCCCGACCAGGAGGCCCCGGCCACCGTGAGCCCCACCGGGCGGCCGAGCGGCGCCGGCCCGGAGCTGTGGGAGCAGGACGGCGAGTGGCTGACCACGGCACAGGGCAACCGGCTGTACGACACCGACCACTCGTTGAAGGCGGGCGCGCGCGGCCCCGTACTCCTCCAGGACCACCATCTGCGGGAGAAGATCACCCACTTCGACCACGAGCGGATTCCGGAGCGCGTGGTGCACGCCCGTGGCGCGGCCGCGCACGGCGTGTTCGAGGGGTACGGCAACGCGTCGGAGGTGACCCGGGCCGGGTTCCTGCGGGCCGGAGTCGAGACGCCGGTGTTCGTGCGCTTCTCCACGGTGCTCGGCTCGCGCGGCTCGGCGGACACGGTCCGGGACACCCGCGGGTTCGCCACGAAGTTCTACACCGACGAGGGCACCTTCGACCTGGTGGGGAACAACATCCCGGTCTTCTTCATCCAGGACGCCATCAAGTTCCCCGACGTCATCCACGCGGGCAAGCCGCAGCCGGACCGGGAGATCCCGCAGGCGCAGAGCGCGCACGACACGTTCTGGGACTTCGTGACCCTGCACACCGAGGCCACCCACCACACTCTGTGGAACATGTCCGACCGGGGTCTGCCGCGCTCGTTCCGGATGATGGAGGGCTTCGGCGTCCACACCTTCCGGCTGGTGAACGCCGAGGGCGGGACGACGCTGGCCAAGTTCCACTGGAAGCCCAAGCTGGGCGTGCACTCCCTGCTGTGGGAGGAGGCGCAACTGCTGGGCGGTGTGGACCCGGACTTCCACCGGCGCGATCTGGCCGATGCCATCGAGGCGGGCGCGTTCCCGCAGTGGGAGCTGGGTATCCAGACCTTCCCCGACACCCCCGACCAGTCCTTCGAGGGCATCGACCTGCTGGACCCGACCAACCTGGTCCCGGAGGAGCTGGCCCCGGTGCAGCCGATCGGGCTGCTCACGCTCAACGCCAACCCGACCAACTTCTTCGCCGAGACCGAGCAGGTCGCCTTCCACCCCGGCCATCTGGTGCCCGGCATCGACGTCACCGACGACCCGTTGCTGGCCGGGCGGCTGTTCTCCTACCTGGACACCCAGATCAGCCGGCTGGGCGGCCCCAACTTCGCGCAGCTCCCGATCAACCGCCCCCACGCGCCGGTCAACGACATGCTGCGGGACGGCATGCACCAGACCGCCGTGCACGCGGGTGTCGCGCCCTACCACCCCAACTCCCTCGACGGCGGGTGCCCGTTCCTCGCGGGCGCCGACGAAAACCCGTACGTGGAGACGCCGGTGACGGTGCCCGAGGCGTCGAAGGTGCGCGAGGCGCCGGAGACGTTCGCGGACCACTTCACCCAGCCGCGCCGCTTCTGGCGCAGCATGAGCCCGGTGGAGCGCGAACACATCGTGGCGGCCTACACGTTCGAGCTGGGCAAGTGCTATGAGCAGGCCATCAAGGAGCGCGGCCTGCAGGTGCTGGCCAACATCGACCCAGACCTGTGCGCGCCGGTGGCGGCCGGGCTCGGGCTGCCCGCGCCCGAGCCGACGGTGCCGATCGAGGACGTCGACCCCTCCCCCGCGCTGTCCCAGCTGGGCGACTCCTGGCCGGCCGAGGGCCGGGTGGTGGGCATCGTCACGGACGCCGACGCCGATCTGGACGCGGTGCGCGGGGCGCAGAAGGACCTGCTGTCGGCCGGTCTGGTCCCGCTGATCGTGGCGCCGACCGGCGGCACGCTCGGCGACGGTGACGGCACGGTCGACGTACAGCGCAGCTATGCCACCGCCCGCT
>NZ_WWKH01000851.1:0-49454 GCF_009865595.1 Streptomyces sp. SID1328
GGCCCGCGACGGCGCCGCGCAGCGCCTCCGGGTCGGACAGGCCGGCCCGGACCACCTGCAGCCGCTCCCCGGTGACGGTGAGCCGGGCCGGGTCCCGGACGACGGCCGTCACCTCGTGCCCCGCGTCCAGGGCCTGCCGGACGATCTCGCCGCCCACACCGCCGGTGGCGCCGAACACGGTCAGCCTCATGCGCTCACCGGCTCGGTCAGCCACTTGTCCACGCCCGCCAGCAGACGCTCCTTCGTCTCAGGGGGCGCCGCCGACCCGCGTACCGACTGCCGGGCCAGTTCGGCGAGTTCGGCGTCGGTGAAGGCGTGGTGATGGCGGGCGATCTCGTACTGGGCGGCCAGCCGGGAGCCGAAGAGGAGGGGGTCGTCGGCGCCGAGGGCCAGCGGGACGCCGCTCTCGAACAGAGTGCGCAGGGGGACGTCCTCGGGCTTCTCGTAGACGCCGAGAGCCACGTTGGAGGCCGGGCAGACCTCGCAGGTGATGCCCCGGTCCGCGAGCCGCTTCAGCAGGCGCGGGTCCTCTGCGGCGCGCACCCCGTGCCCGATCCGGGTGGCGTGCAGGTCGTCCAGGCAGTCGCGCACCGAGGCCGGGCCGGTCAGCTCACCGCCGTGCGGCGCCGACAGCAGACCGCCCTCGCGGGCGATGTGGAAGGCCCGGTCGAAGTCGCGCGCCATGCCGCGCCGCTCGTCGTTGGAGAGGCCGAAGCCGACGACGCCCCGGTCCGCGTACCGCACCGCGAGACGGGCCAGCGTGCGGGCGTCCAGCGGGTGCTTCATCCGGTTCGCGGCCACCAGCACCCGCATCCCGAGCCCGGTGTCGCGGGAGGCGCTGTCCACCGCGTCCAGGATGATCTCCAGCGCCGGGATCAGTCCGCCCAGCCGGGGGGCGTACGAGGTCGGGTCCACCTGGATCTCCAGCCAGCCCGAGCCGTCCCGGACATCCTCCTCGGCGGCCTCCCGGACCAGCCGCTGGATGTCCTCGGGCTCACGCACGCACGAGCGCGCCGCGTCGTACAGCCGCTGGAAGCGGAACCAGCCGCGCTCGTCGGTGGCCCGCAGTTTCGGCGGCTCGCCGCTGGTCAGGGCATCGATCAGGGTCTCGGGCAGCCGGACGCCGTATTTGTCGGCCAGCTCCAGGACGGTGCCGGGGCGCATCGAGCCGGTGAAGTGCAGATGCAGATGGGCCTTGGGAAGCTCCGAGAGATCACGTACACGCTCCATCCAGAGATCCTGCCGCACCGGGAGGCCACACCGGTAGCCGGTTCCCCTTTAGTGGTCTTGCTCGCACACAGAAGCGGGGCGCGGCCTGCTCACCGTGAACAGGCCGCGCCCCGCCGAAAAGGACCTCAGTCCCGCGCCTCCGCCAGCAGCTTCTGCATCCGGCTGACACCCTCGATCAGGTCCTCGTCACCCAGCGCGTACGACAGCCGCAGGTACCCCGGCGTGCCGAACGCCTCACCGGGGACGACCGCGACCTCGGCCTCCTCCAGGATCAGCGCGGCCAGCTCGACCGTGGTCGCGGGGCGCTTGCCCCGGATCTCCTTGCCCAGGAGGTCCTTCACCGACGGGTAGACGTAGAAGGCACCCTCCGGCTCCGGGCACAGCACGCCGTCGATCTCGTTCAGCATCCGCACGATGGTCCGGCGGCGCCGGTCGAACGCCTCGCGCATCTCCGCCACGGCCTTCAGGTCGCCGGAGACGGCGGCCAGCGCGGCGGCCTGCGCGACGTTGGAGACGTTGGAGGTGGCGTGCGACTGGAGGTTGGTCGCGGCCTTGACCACGTCCTTCGGACCGATGACCCAGCCCACCCGCCAGCCGGTCATGGCGTACGTCTTGGCGACACCGTTGACCACGATGCACTTGTCCCGCAGCTCGGGCAGGATCGCGGGCAGCGAGGTGAAGGTGGCGTCGCCGTAGACCAGGTGCTCGTAGATCTCGTCGGTCAGCACCCACAGGCCGTGCTCGACGGCCCAGCGGCCGATGGCCTCCGCCTCGGCCTCGCTGTAGACCGCGCCGGTCGGGTTGGACGGCGAGACGAAGAGGACGACCTTCGTCTTCTCCGTGCGGGCGGCCTCCAGCTGTTCGACGGTGACGCGGTAGCCGGTCGTCTCGTCCGCCACGACCTCCACCGGGACACCGCCCGCGAGCCGGATCGACTCCGGGTAGGTGGTCCAGTACGGCGCCGGGACGATGACCTCGTCGCCCGGGTCGAGGATCGCGGCGAACGCCTCGTAGATGGCCTGCTTGCCGCCGTTGGTCACCAGGATCTGCGAGGCGTCGACCTCGTAGCCGGAGTCCCGCAGGGTCTTCGCGGCGATGGCCGCCTTCAGCTCGGGCAGGCCGCCGGCCGGGGTGTAGCGGTGGAACTTCGGGTTCCGGCAGGCCTCTACGGCCGCCTCGACGATGTAGTCCGGGGTCGGGAAGTCGGGTTCACCGGCGCCGAAGCCGATCACCGGACGCCCGGCGGCCTTGAGGGCCTTGGCCTTGGCGTCCACGGCGAGGGTGGCGGACTCGGAGATCGCGCCGACTCGGGCGGAGACCCGGCGCTCGGTGGGAGGGGTTGCAGCGCTCATACGCCCATCGTTCCAGACCGGAAACACGGCGGGCACACGGGTTTCACAGACTGAACAGCACCGGGCGGCCGGCGGAACAAGGGTCCGAATCCGGGCCGCCGCCTGGACGATCTTCCACTCCGGGCGCCCGGCCGGGCACTTTCTGTTCGACGCGGGGGCGTGGAGCACGTACACTCTCACCTCGTTGGCCTCCAGCAGCCACCGCGTGACCGCTCCACACTGGGCGGTCGGGCGGATGCGGTAGGTTGGGGGACACCAAAGGGTCGTAGCTCAATTGGTAGAGCACCGGTCTCCAAAACCGGCGGTTGGGGGTTCAAGTCCCTCCGGCCCTGCTACACACACCGCCAGGATGTGTGCGCATGTACGTACAGCAATGCACCGCCGTGCGGCTCTGAATTCACCGGGCGCGGCACGGCCACGATTCCGGGATCAGGTGAGGACGCATGACGGACGCCGTGGGCTCCATCGACACGCCTGATGCCCAGGACGAGCTGTCGGATGCCAAGAAGCCCCGCAAGGGCGGCAAGCGTGCCAAGAAGGGCCCGCTGAAGCGTCTTGCCACCTTCTACCGCCAGATCATCGCGGAACTCCGCAAGGTCGTCTGGCCGACCCGCAATCAGCTGACGTCGTACACGACCGTCGTGATCGTCTTCGTCGTCATCATGATTGGCTTGGTCACCGTGATTGACTATGGCCTCAACCACGCGGCCAAGTACGTCTTCGGCTGAGCCAAGAGCGAAGGGCGCCGTGGTACCGGCGCCTTTTTTCGCATGTTCCACCCCTATGTATCCAGGAAGAAGCAGCCATCGTGTCTGACCCGAACCTGAACGACGCCACCGAGCCTCGCCGAGAAACCGCCGAGGCGGTGGACGCCGAGCTCGACACCGTCGAGGGCGCGGACGAGCAGGACGAGTTCGAGGCTGCCGAGGCCGCTGCGGGCGAGCCCGCCGAAGCGGTCACCGAGGTCGAAGAGGACGTCGTCGAGACCGACGAGGCGGGCGAGGCCGGCGAAGCCGTCGAGGCCCAGGACGCCGCCGAGGTCGTCGAGGAGGAGCCGGCCGCGCCGGTCGACCCCGTCGCCGCGCTCCGCGAGGAGCTGCGCACGCTGCCCGGCGAGTGGTACGTCATCCACACCTACGCGGGTTACGAGAACCGTGTGAAGACGAACCTGGAGCAGCGCGCCGTCTCGCTGAACGTCGAGGACTACATCTTCCAGGCCGAGGTGCCGCAGGAAGAGGTCGTCCAGATCAAGAACGGCGACCGCAAGACGATCAAGCAGAACAAGCTGCCGGGTTACGTCCTGGTCCGCATGGACCTGACGAACGAGTCCTGGGGCGTCGTCCGCAACACCCCCGGCGTCACCGGCTTCGTCGGCAACGCCTACGACCCCTACCCGCTGACCCTGGACGAGATCGTCAAGATGCTCGCCCCGGAGGCCGAGGAGAAGGCCGCCCGCGAGGCCGCCGAGGCCGAGGGCAAGCCCGCCCCGCAGCGCAAGGTCGAGGTCCAGGTGCTGGACTTCGAGGTCGGCGACTCGGTCACCGTCACCGACGGCCCCTTCGCCACCCTCCAGGCCACGATCAACGAGATCAACGCCGACTCGAAGAAGGTCAAGGGCCTCGTCGAGATCTTCGGCCGCGAGACCCCGGTCGAGCTGAGCTTCGACCAGATCCAGAAGAACTAGTTTTTCTGGTCACACGCTTCCGTGCAGGTCAGACGGGCTCTCGCAGCCGGTCTGACCTGCACGGTTTTTAGCCGCACATCTATACCCGCTATCGTTGTGCGGTATGCCTGCGTCCGGGTTGGTCCCCTTACGCGGGCAGGACCCGAATCGAAAGGACCCGGAGAGCTATGCCTCCCAAGAAGAAGAAGGTCACGGGGCTCATCAAGCTCCAGATCAACGCCGGTGCGGCGAACCCGGCCCCGCCGGTCGGCCCCGCGCTCGGTCAGCACGGCGTCAACATCATGGAGTTCTGCAAGGCCTACAACGCCGCGACCGAGTCGCAGCGTGGCTGGGTCATCCCGGTGGAGATCACGGTCTACGAGGACCGTTCCTTCACCTTCGTGACCAAGACTCCGCCGGCCGCGAAGATGATCCTCAAGGCCGCTGGTGTCGAGAAGGGCTCCGGCGAGCCGCACAAGACCAAGGTCGCGAAGATCACCGACGCGCAGGTCCGCGAGATCGCCACCACGAAGATGCCCGACCTCAACGCCAATGACCTGGACGCCGCCGCGAAGATCATCGCCGGTACCGCGCGCTCCATGGGCATCACGGTCGAGGGCTGAGCCCCACCTTCGTAGTTCCCCGCGGCTGCCGAACGGGCGGTCGCACGTGGCAGGGCCTGCTCGGCCCGTACACCACGACTCCTTTTTCAGAACACACAGGAGCAAGTTGTGAGCAAGCGCAGCAAGGCTCTCCGCGCTGCGGACGCCAAGGTCGACCGGGAGAAGCTGTACGCCCCGCTCGAGGCCGTCCGTCTCGCCAAGGAGACCTCCACGACCAAGTTCGACGGCACCGTCGAGGTCGCCTTCCGCCTGGGTGTCGACCCGCGCAAGGCCGACCAGATGGTCCGTGGCACCGTGAACCTCCCGCACGGCACTGGTAAGACCGCTCGGGTCCTGGTCTTCGCGACCGGTGACCGTGCCGAGGCCGCGCGTGCCGCCGGCGCCGACATCGTCGGTGCCGACGAGCTGATCGACGAGGTGGCGAAGGGCCGTCTGGACTTCGACGCCGTCGTCGCCACCCCGGACCTCATGGGCAAGGTCGGCCGCCTCGGCCGCGTCCTCGGCCCGCGTGGTCTGATGCCGAACCCGAAGACCGGCACCGTGACCCCGGACGTGGCCAAGGCCGTGACCGAGATCAAGGGCGGCAAGATCGAGTTCCGCGTCGACAAGCACTCGAACCTGCACTTCATCATCGGCAAGACGTCGTTCGACGACGACAAGCTGGTGGAGAACTACGGCGCCGCGCTGGAGGAGATCCTCCGTCTGAAGCCGTCCGCCGCCAAGGGTCGCTACATCAAGAAGGCCGCCATCAGCACCACGATGGGCCCCGGCATCCTGGTGGACCAGAACCGCACCCGCAACCTCCTCGTCGAGGAGGACCCGGCCGCCGTCTGAGCCTTCGCTCACCGGTAGCCGCGTCTGCGACGCGTGAGGCAGGCCGAGGACCCCGCACCCCCTCCGGGTGCGGGGTCCTCCCCTTTTCCGCCTCCCCTCCCGGCCGGGAGCACCCTGGGTTACGGTGCCGACAGGCGCGTACAGAGGTGGGGGACCGGATGAGGAGCACGAACGTCCGCCGGGCGGGGTTCGCGGCGATGGCGCTGGCCCTGTCCACCCCGGCCGCGTGCGGCGACGCCCACGACGCCGGCCAGGCCCGCTCGATGGCCGCCCTGCGCTCCGCCGAGCACTCCACCGACCGCGCCGAGTCGGTCCGGGTGCGCTCCACGCTCAGCTACGGCAAGACCCTCTCCCTGTCCTCGGACGGCGCCCTGCGCTGGCACGACGGGGTCACCGGCCACCTCACCATCCGTTACACCGGCGGTGCCCTGGCTGCCGCGATGCGCAGGGCCGGCACCCCGTCCCTCAGGGCCCGCTACCTCCCGGACGCCTACTACGCGCGCATGAGCGACGCCTTCGCCAAGCGGGCCGGCGGCAGGCACTGGATCAAGTACGGGTACGCCGATCTGGCGCGCGGCGGCGACGGCTTCGGGATGTATCTGAAGGACCAGATGCGCAACACCACCCCCAACCAGTCGGTGAAGATGCTGCTGGCCTCCGGGGACGTGCGCCGGGTCGGCACCGAGCGGGTCCGGGGCGCCCTGGCGACGCACTACCGGGGCCGGGTCCGGGTGGCCGACCTGGCGGGCCGGGACAGCGGGCTCAGCGCGCGCGAGCTGGCCGGGCTGAAGCGGCAGCTCGACCAGGCCGGGGTCCGCACGGAAACCGTCGACCTGTGGATCGACCACCGGAACCTGCTGGTCAAGAAGGTGGAGCGGGCCGACACCGCCCAGGGCAGCCTGGTCAGCACCGCCTACTACCGGGACTACGGCGTCCGTATCGCCGCCGAGGCGCCTCCCGCCTCCGACACCCGTGACTTCACGGAGCTGGCCCGCTCCAAGGGGGCCGCCGAAAGCCGCTGAGCACCGGATTTGCCCGTCGGTGCCCGAGTCACGTACTCTCCTCGAGAAGCCAAAGACCGCTGGTCGTTACCGCACGCTCACCTGAGGGTGTGGTGGCCGAAGGACCTACTGCAAAGTGGGCGACCCGCGCAGGTGTCAGTGGAAGAACTCCCGGAGCAGACGCGCTCACGCGTAGGCGCCCGGTCGAGTCCGCCCCGAGCGCCTGCGCCGGGGCGTTTCGTTTTCCCAGTCTCCTCCTTCGGGTCCGCGCGGTCAGAATCACCCGGAAGGAGGCCGAGGCTCTATGGCGAGGCCCGACAAGGCTGCCGCAGTGTCCGAGTTGACGGAAGCGTTCCGCAACTCCACCGCTGCCGTGCTTACCGAGTACCGCGGTCTCACCGTGGCGCAGGTCAAGACCCTGCGCCGGTCGCTCGGTGAGAACGCCAAGTACGCCGTGGTGAAGAACACGCTGACCAAGATTGCGGCCAACGAGGCCGGGATCACCACGCTGGACGACCTGTTCAACGGTCCGACGGCTGTCGCCTTCGTCACCGGTGACCCGGTGGAGTCGGCGAAGGGTCTCCGTGACTTCGCCAAGGACAACCCGAATCTCGTCATCAAGGGCGGTGTCCTTGACGGCAAGGCGCTGTCCGCCGACGAGATCAAGAAGCTTGCGGACCTCGAGTCCCGCGAGGTTCTGCTCAGCAAGCTGGCCGGTGCCTTCAAGGGCAAGCAGTCCCAGGCTGCTCAGCTCTTCCAGGCGCTGCCCTCGAAGCTCGTCCGCACCGTGGACGCGCTCCGTGCCAAGCAGGCCGAGCAGGGCGGTGCCGAGTAATTCGGCTCGCTTTCTGACCCTTGCCGCATGAGGCGGCCGGGGTCGCAGCGGGCCGACGTACGCCCGCCACATCCAGTACATACGGCACCCGCCGATCGAGTGGAAGGACCGCCATCATGGCGAAGCTCACCCAGGACGAGCTGCTTGCCCAGTTCGAGGAGATGACCCTCATCGAGCTCTCCGAGTTCGTGAAGGCCTTCGAGGAGAAGTTCGACGTCACCGCCGCCGCCGCGGTCGCCGTGGCCGGCCCGGCCGCCACCGGCGCCCCGGCCGAGGCTGCCGAGGAGCAGGACGAGTTCGACGTCGTCCTCACCGGCGCCGGCGACAAGAAGATCCAGGTCATCAAGGTCGTGCGCGAGCTGACCTCCCTGGGTCTGAAGGAGGCCAAGGACCTCGTCGACGGCGCTCCGAAGCCGGTCCTCGAGAAGGTCACCAAGGAGGCCGCGGAGAAGGCTGCCGAGTCCCTCAAGGGCGCCGGCGCCTCCGTCGAGGTCAAGTAACACCTCACGGGGTTCCGCGAACCTCACCCGCGTGACCGCGGCCTGAAGAGGCTGTAACGCGAACGCACCGAAGAGCGATCATCCATCCGGGTGGTCGCTCTTCGGCGTATCCGCGGGGGGACCACGGTTGCCTTGCACTCGTCGTGGCGAGGGGTATGGTGATCTTCGTTGTGTCTCCGGAAGGCCCCATTCCGGCTGGGGGGCCTTGACGAACCGCACGCAGCGCGCAATTCTCAGGACGCGTCGTCACAACGATCCGAATCCGAGGCATGGATCGACGGCGAAGAGGGCAGGATCATCCTGCGTCGAGGGCAACGGGCCGAGGGCGTCGAACACGAGGGCGTTGAGAAAAACGAGGGTCTCCGAAACCGGGACTGGACATCAGTGTGCCAAGTGGCTACACTGACCCTTTGCGCTGCCTGTTAGCTGTCCCCTGCCCGTCACCAGGGGTCTGCCCTCACTCGAGCACCGACGCCGAACTTCCCTGACCTGGGGTTTCCCGTCGTGAGCCTGAGAGAGGGACCGGTACGCGCGTAGTGAGTCCGAGCCCTCGGAAGGACCCCCTCTTGGCCGCCTCGCGCACTGCCTCGACCGCGAATACGAACAACGGCGCCAGCACCGCCCCGCTGCGCATCTCCTTTGCAAAGATCAAGGAGCCCCTCGAGGTTCCGAACCTTCTTGCGCTCCAGACCGAGAGCTTCGACTGGCTGCTCGGCAACGACGCCTGGAAGGCTCGCGTCGAGAAGGCTCTCGAGAACGGTCAGGACGTTCCCACCAAGTCCGGTCTGGAGGAGATCTTCGAGGAGATCTCCCCGATCGAGGACTTCTCCGGGTCGATGTCGCTGACGTTCCGCGACCACCGCTTCGAGCCGCCGAAGAACTCCATCGACGAGTGCAAGGACCGCGACTTCACGTACGCCGCGCCGCTCTTCGTCACCGCCGAGTTCACCAACAACGAGACCGGCGAGATCAAGTCCCAGACCGTCTTCATGGGTGACTTCCCGCTCATGACGAACAAGGGCACCTTCGTCATCAACGGCACCGAGCGTGTCGTGGTGTCGCAGCTCGTCCGCTCGCCGGGTGTCTACTTCGACTCCTCCATCGACAAGACGTCCGACAAGGACATCTTCTCCGCCAAGATCATCCCGTCCCGGGGTGCCTGGCTGGAGATGGAGATCGACAAGCGCGACATGGTCGGTGTCCGCATCGACCGCAAGCGCAAGCAGTCGGTCACCGTTCTGCTCAAGGCGCTCGGCTGGACGACCGAGCAGATCCTCGAGGAGTTCGGCGAGTACGAGTCCATGCGCGCCACCCTGGAGAAGGACCACACCCAGGGCCAGGACGACGCGCTGCTCGACATCTACCGCAAGCTGCGTCCGGGCGAGCCCCCCACCCGTGAGGCCGCGCAGACGCTGCTCGAGAACCTCTACTTCAACCCCAAGCGCTACGACCTCGCCAAGGTCGGCCGCTACAAGGTGAACAAGAAGCTCGGTGCCGACGCCCCGCTCAGCGCGGGTGTGCTCACCACCGAGGACGTCATCTCGACGATCAAGTACCTGGTCAAGCTGCACGCCGGTGAGACCGAGACGGTCGGCGACAGCGGTCAGTCGATCGTCGTCGAGACCGACGACATCGACCACTTCGGCAACCGCCGCCTCCGCAGCGTCGGTGAGCTGATCCAGAACCAGGTCCGTACGGGTCTCGCCCGTATGGAGCGGGTCGTGCGCGAGCGCATGACCACCCAGGACGTCGAGGCGATCACGCCGCAGACCCTGATCAACATCCGGCCGGTCGTCGCCTCCATCAAGGAGTTCTTCGGCACCAGCCAGCTGTCGCAGTTCATGGACCAGAACAACCCGCTGTCGGGTCTCACCCACAAGCGCCGTCTGTCGGCGCTCGGTCCGGGTGGTCTCTCCCGTGAGCGGGCCGGCTTCGAGGTCCGTGACGTGCACCCCTCGCACTACGGCCGCATGTGCCCGATCGAGACGCCCGAAGGCCCGAACATCGGTCTGATCGGCTCGCTCGCCTCCTACGGCCGGGTCAACGCGTTCGGTTTCGTCGAGACCCCGTACCGCAAGGTCGTCGAAGGCCAGGTCACCGACGAGGTGGACTACCTGACCGCCGACGAGGAGGACCGCTTCGTCATCGCGCAGGCCAACGCCACGCTCAATGACGACATGCGGTTCGAGGAGGCCCGCGTCCTGGTCCGCCGTCGTGGCGGAGAGGTCGACTACGTCCCCGGTGACGACGTCGACTACATGGACGTGTCGCCGCGCCAGATGGTGTCCGTCGCCACCGCGATGATCCCGTTCCTCGAGCACGACGACGCCAACCGTGCCCTCATGGGCGCGAACATGATGCGCCAGGCCGTGCCGCTCATCAAGAGCGAGGCCCCGCTCGTCGGCACCGGCATGGAGTACCGCTCCGCCGTCGACGCCGGCGACGTGGTCAAGGCCGAGAAGGCGGGTGTGGTCCAGGAGGTCTCCGCGGACTACGTCACCACCGCCAACGACGACGGCACGTACATCACGTACCGCCTGCACAAGTTCTCGCGCTCCAACCAGGGCACGTCGGTCAACCAGAAGGTCATCGTCAACGAGGGTGACCGGATCATCGAGGGCCAGGTCCTGGCCGACGGTCCGGCCACCGAGAACGGCGAGATGGCCCTGGGCAAGAACCTGCTCGTGGCGTTCATGCCGTGGGAGGGTCACAACTACGAGGACGCGATCATCCTGTCGCAGCGCCTCGTGCAGGACGACGTCCTCTCCTCGATCCACATCGAGGAGCACGAGGTCGACGCCCGTGACACCAAGCTCGGCCCCGAGGAGATCACCCGGGACATCCCGAACGTCTCCGAGGAGGTCCTGGCCGACCTCGACGAGCGCGGCATCATCCGCATCGGCGCCGAGGTCACCGCGGGCGACATCCTCGTCGGCAAGGTCACGCCCAAGGGTGAGACCGAGCTGACGCCGGAGGAGCGTCTGCTCCGCGCGATCTTCGGTGAGAAGGCCCGTGAGGTCCGCGACACCTCCCTGAAGGTGCCGCACGGCGAGACCGGCAAGATCATCGGTGTCCGCGTCTTCGACCGCGAAGAGGGCGACGAGCTGCCGCCGGGCGTGAACCAGCTGGTCCGCGTCTACGTCGCGCAGAAGCGCAAGATCACCGACGGTGACAAGCTCGCCGGCCGCCACGGCAACAAGGGTGTCATCTCCAAGATCCTGCCGATCGAGGACATGCCGTTCCTGGAGGACGGCACCCCGGTCGACATCATCCTCAACCCGCTGGGTGTCCCGTCCCGAATGAACCCGGGACAGGTCCTGGAGATCCACCTCGGCTGGCTCGCCAGCCGCGGCTGGGACGTCTCCGGGCTCGGCGAGGACTGGGCGCAGCGCCTTCAGGTCATCGGCGCCGACCAGGTCGACCCCGGCACCAACGTCGCCACCCCGGTGTTCGACGGCGCGCGCGAGGACGAGCTGGCGGGTCTGCTGCAGCACACCATCCCGAACCGCGACGGCGAGCGGATGGTGCAGCCGACCGGCAAGGCGAGGCTGTTCGACGGCCGCTCCGGTGAGCCGTTCCCGGACCCGATCTCCATCGGGTACATGTACATCCTCAAGCTGCACCACCTGGTCGACGACAAGCTGCACGCCCGCTCGACCGGTCCGTACTCGATGATCACCCAGCAGCCGCTGGGTGGTAAGGCCCAGTTCGGTGGCCAGCGCTTCGGTGAGATGGAGGTGTGGGCGCTGGAGGCTTACGGCGCCGCCTACGCCCTCCAGGAGCTGCTGACCATCAAGTCCGACGACGTGACCGGCCGCGTGAAGGTCTACGAGGCCATCGTCAAGGGCGAGAACATCCCCGAGCCCGGCATCCCCGAGTCCTTCAAGGTGCTCATCAAGGAGATGCAGTCGCTCTGCCTCAACGTGGAGGTGCTGTCCAGCGACGGCATGTCCATCGAGATGCGTGACACCGACGAGGACGTCTTCCGCGCTGCGGAGGAGCTCGGCATCGACCTGTCCCGGCGCGAGCCGAGCAGCGTCGAAGAGGTCTGACGGGAGTCCGGCGGGGTCCTCTCTCCGAGGACCCCGCCGACCCCCAGGCCCCCGTTTCAGACCACAGACTTACGACACTGAGAGGGATTGACGCATAGTGCTCGACGTCAACTTCTTCGACGAGCTCCGGATCGGCCTGGCCACCGCGGACGACATCCGCCAGTGGAGCCACGGCGAGGTCAAGAAGCCCGAGACCATCAACTACCGCACCCTCAAGCCCGAGAAGGACGGACTCTTCTGCGAGAAGATCTTCGGTCCGACCCGGGACTGGGAGTGCTACTGCGGCAAGTACAAGCGTGTCCGCTTCAAGGGCATCATCTGTGAGCGCTGTGGCGTCGAGGTCACGCGCGCCAAGGTGCGGCGTGAGCGGATGGGCCACATCGAGCTCGCCGCTCCCGTCACCCACATCTGGTACTTCAAGGGCGTTCCGTCGCGGCTGGGCTACCTGCTCGACCTCGCCCCGAAGGACCTCGAGAAGGTCATCTACTTCGCCGCGTACATGATCACGTACGTCGACGAGGAGCGCCGTCAGCGCGACCTGCCGTCGCTGGAGGCCCACGTCTCCGTCGAGCGTCAGCAGATCGAGAACCGCCGCGACTCCGACCTGGAGGCCCGCGCCAAGAAGCTCGAGACCGACCTGGCCGAGCTGGAGGCCGAGGGCGCCAAGGCGGACGTGCGCCGCAAGGTGCGCGAGGGTGCCGAGCGCGAGATGAAGCAGCTCCGTGACCGCGCGCAGCGCGAGATCGACCGCCTCGACGAGGTGTGGAACCGCTTCAAGAACCTCAAGGTCCAGGACCTCGAGGGCGACGAGCTGCTCTACCGCGAGCTGCGTGACCGCTTCGGCACGTACTTCGACGGTTCGATGGGTGCCGCGGCGCTGCAGAAGCGCCTGGAGTCCTTCGACCTGGAGGAGGAGGCCGAGCGCCTCCGCGAGATCATCCGTACCGGCAAGGGCCAGAAGAAGACCCGTGCGCTCAAGCGTCTCAAGGTCGTCTCCGCGTTCCTGCAGACCTCCAACAGCCCCAAGGGCATGGTCCTGGACTGCGTCCCGGTCATCCCGCCGGACCTGCGTCCGATGGTGCAGCTGGACGGTGGCCGCTTCGCGACCTCCGACCTGAACGACCTGTACCGCCGTGTCATCAACCGCAACAACCGCCTGAAGCGGCTTCTCGACCTCGGCGCGCCCGAGATCATCGTGAACAACGAGAAGCGCATGCTCCAGGAGGCCGTGGACGCCCTCTTCGACAACGGTCGTCGTGGTCGCCCGGTCACCGGTCCCGGCAACCGCCCGCTGAAGTCCCTGAGCGACATGCTCAAGGGCAAGCAGGGTCGTTTCCGTCAGAACCTGCTCGGCAAGCGAGTCGACTACTCGGCGCGTTCCGTCATCGTCGTCGGCCCGCAGCTCAAGCTGCACCAGTGCGGTCTGCCCAAGGCGATGGCGCTGGAGCTGTTCAAGCCGTTCGTGATGAAGCGCCTGGTCGACCTGAACCACGCGCAGAACATCAAGAGCGCCAAGCGCATGGTGGAGCGCGGCCGCACGGTCGTGTACGACGTCCTCGAAGAGGTCATCGCCGAGCACCCGGTTCTGCTGAACCGTGCTCCCACCCTGCACCGCCTCGGCATCCAGGCCTTCGAGCCGCAGCTGGTCGAGGGCAAGGCCATCCAGATCCACCCGCTCGTCTGCACCGCCTTCAACGCGGACTTCGACGGTGACCAGATGGCCGTGCACCTGCCGCTCTCCGCGGAGGCGCAGGCCGAGGCCCGCATCCTGATGCTGTCCTCGAACAACATCCTCAAGCCCGCCGACGGCCGTCCGGTGACGATGCCGACCCAGGACATGGTCCTCGGTCTGTTCTTCCTCACCACCGACGGCGAACTCCGTGACACCAAGGGCGAGGGCCGCGCGTTCGGCTCCACGGCCGAGGCGACCATGGCGTTCGACGCCGGCGAGCTGGCCCTGCAGTCGCCGATCGACATCCGCTTCCCGGTGGGCACCATCCCGCCGCGTGGCTGGACGCCGCCGGCGCGCGAGGAGGGCGAGCCCGAGTGGCAGCAGGGAGACTCGTTCCGCCTGCGCACCACGCTGGGCCGCGCGCTCTTCAACGAGCTGCTGCCCGAGGACTACCCGTTCGTCGACTACTCGGTGGGCAAGAAGCAGCTCTCCGAGATCGTCAACGACCTGGCCGAGCGCTACCCCAAGGTCATCGTGGCGGCGACGCTCGACAACCTGAAGGCGGCGGGCTTCTACTGGGCGACCCGTTCCGGTGTCACCGTGGCCATCTCCGACGTCGTCGTTCCCGAGGCGAAGAAGGAGATCGTCAAGGGCTACGAGGCGCAGGACGAGAAGGTCCAGAAGCAGTACGAGCGCGGTCTGATCACCAAGGAAGAGCGCACGCAGGAGCTCATCGCGATCTGGACCAAGGCGACCAACGAGGTCGCCGAGGCGATGAACGCGAACTTCCCCAAGACGAACCCCATCTTCATGATGGTTGACTCGGGTGCCCGAGGAAACATGATGCAGATGCGGCAGATCGCCGGTATGCGTGGTCTGGTGTCGAACGCCAAGAACGAGACCATCCCGCGTCCGATCAAGGCGTCCTTCCGTGAGGGCCTGTCCGTGCTGGAGTACTTCATCTCCACGCACGGTGCCCGTAAGGGTCTGGCGGACACCGCCCTGCGTACCGCCGACTCGGGTTACCTCACCCGTCGTCTGGTGGACGTCTCGCAGGACGTCATCATCCGCGAGGAGGACTGCGGCACCGAGCGCGGCCTCAAGCTGTCGATCGCCGAGCGTGGCGCCGACGGTGTGCTGCGCAAGGCGGACAACGTCGAGACGTCCGTGTACGCGCGCTGCCTCGCCGAGGACATCGTCGTCGACGGCAAGGTGCTGGCCCCGGCCGGCACCGACCTGGGCGACGTGCTCATCGACGAGCTGGTCAAGCACGGCGTCGAGGAGGTCAAGACCCGCTCGGTCCTGACCTGCGAGTCCGCCGTCGGCACCTGCGCGATGTGCTACGGCCGTTCGCTGGCCACCGGCAAGCTGGTCGACATCGGTGAGGCGGTCGGCATCATCGCCGCCCAGTCCATCGGTGAGCCCGGTACCCAGCTGACGATGCGTACCTTCCACACCGGTGGTGTGGCCGGTGACGACATCACCCAGGGTCTGCCCCGTGTGGTCGAGCTCTTCGAGGCCCGTACCCCGAAGGGTGTCGCCCCGATCTCCGAGGCCTCCGGCCGCGTGCGGATCGAGGAGACCGAGAAGACCAAGAAGATCGTCGTCACCCCGGACGACGGCAGCGACGAGACGGCGTTCCCGATCTCCAAGCGTGCCAAGGTCCTGGTCCGCGAGGGCGAGCACGTCGAGGTGGGCCAGCAGCTCACCGTGGGTGCCACCAACCCGCACGACGTGCTGCGCATCCTGGGCCAGCGTGCCGTCCAGGTCCACCTGGTCGGCGAGGTCCAGAAGGTCTACAACTCGCAGGGTGTGTCGATCCACGACAAGCACATCGAGATCATCATCCGGCAGATGCTCCGCCGCGTGACGATCATCGAGTCCGGCGACGCCGAGCTGCTGCCCGGCGAGCTGGTCGAGCGCTCGAAGTTCGAGACCGAGAACCGTCGTGTGGTCCAGGAGAACGGACACCCGGCCTCCGGCCGTCCGCAGCTCATGGGTATCACCAAGGCGTCGCTGGCGACCGAGTCGTGGCTGTCCGCGGCCTCCTTCCAGGAGACGACCAGGGTCCTGACGGACGCGGCGATCAACGCCAAGTCCGACTCCCTGATCGGCCTCAAGGAGAACGTCATCATCGGTAAGCTCATCCCGGCCGGTACGGGTCTGTCCCGCTACCGCAACATCCGGGTCGAGCCGACCGAGGAGGCCAAGGCCGCGATGTACTCGGCCGTCGGCTACGACGACATCGACTACTCGCCGTTCGGCGCGGGCTCCGGCCAGGCCGTTCCGCTGGAGGACTACGACTACGGTCCGTACAACCAGTAGGCGAGCAGCCGTAAGGCGCTTGAACTGAAGGGCGGCATCCCCACCGGGGATGCCGCCCTTCGGCGTTTTTCCCCCGTCCGGCGGACATTTGGGCGCATGATGGAAGACCCCCGGCCGGGGGTTGGGGAGGTGCTCCGTGTCGCATCCGTCGTCGCAACCGTCGTGGCAGCCGCCGCGCCCGCAGAACTGGCCCGCGGCGCCCCGCCCCGGTGCCTTCCCCGGTCACTTCCAGCCGCAGCCGCCCGCGTACTGGCCGGCGCCGCCCCAAGCGCCGGTCGGGGGAGCGGCGTTCATGCTGGCCTCGCACGCCGACCGGGAGCGGACGGTGGACGTGCTGTGCGCCGGGTTCGCCGAAGGGCGGCTGGAGAAGGACGAGTTCGACCGCCGGGTCAGCCGGGTCCACGCGGCCCGTACGGTGGGAGAGCTGGCCCTGGTGGTGGCCGACCTGCCGCAGGGCCCGGTGCCGCATCCGGGGCCCGTGGCGGCCGTACCGCAGGTGTTCCTGGCCACACCGCGGCCGGCGCAGAACGGCAGGGCCGTCGGGTCCGCGGTGTGCGGGCTGCTGTGCCTGCTGACCGCGGGGCTCACCGGAATCCCGGCCGTGGTGCTCGGGCACACCGCGCGCGCGGAGATCCGGCGCACCGGTGAGGACGGTGACGGACTGGCTCTGACCGGCCTCGTTCTGGGCTGGCTGTCCGTCGGCGGCTGGGCGCTGTTCTGGCTGCTGCTGATCGCGGTGGAGGTGCTGGACTGACGGCGGGGCGATGACAGAGGTGTGGCGCGGTGTGTGCGCTACGTGAAATCGAAGATCGTTGACGGCGTTGGGACTTGACATGCCCTGTCCGTCACGGGGGGCCGCCTCGCATTTGTTTTGACCGAAGTCCGTGCGATAGGTACGCTCAGACCTTGTGCCTGGGGTGTGCCCTGGCTCCCGTGTGTGCCACTCACCGCACGGCGAGCCGTAAGCGGCCACCGAAATCCGCGCTCTTCCCTTTGCGGCGGGAGTCCGCGGGTTCGACACACCCGACCGCGTGGGTCGGAGTCGTTCCAGGTTAGCTTCACCATTCGGCACACAGAAACCGGAGAAGTAGTGCCTACGATCCAGCAGCTGGTCCGTAAGGGCCGGCAGGACAAGGTCGAGAAGAACAAGACGCCCGCACTCGAGGGTTCGCCCCAGCGTCGTGGCGTCTGCACGCGTGTGTTCACGACCACCCCGAAGAAGCCGAACTCGGCCCTGCGTAAGGTCGCGCGTGTGCGTCTGACCAGCGGCATCGAGGTCACGGCCTACATTCCGGGTGAGGGACACAACCTGCAGGAGCACTCCATCGTGCTCGTGCGCGGCGGCCGTGTGAAGGACCTGCCGGGTGTTCGCTACAAGATCATCCGCGGCTCGCTCGACACCCAGGGTGTCAAGAACCGCAAGCAGGCCCGCAGCCGCTACGGCGCCAAGAAGGAGAAGTAAGAATGCCTCGTAAGGGCCCCGCCCCGAAGCGCCCGGTCATCATCGACCCGGTCTACGGTTCTCCTCTGGTGACCTCCCTCATCAACAAGGTGCTGCTGAACGGCAAGCGCTCCACCGCCGAGCGCATCGTCTACGGCGCCATGGAGGGTCTGCGTGAGAAGACGGGCAACGACCCGATCATCACGCTGAAGCGCGCGCTGGAGAACATCAAGCCGACCCTCGAGGTCAAGTCCCGCCGCGTCGGTGGTGCGACGTACCAGGTGCCGATCGAGGTCAAGCCCGGTCGCGCCAACACGCTCGCGCTGCGCTGGCTCGTCGGTTACTCCCGCGCCCGTCGCGAGAAGACGATGACCGAGCGTCTGCTCAACGAGCTTCTCGACGCTTCGAACGGCCTCGGTGCGGCCGTCAAGAAGCGCGAGGACACGCACAAGATGGCCGAGTCCAACAAGGCCTTCGCGCACTACCGCTGGTAGTCGCTACCCACATCGAGACCGAGAGAAGACTGAAGCCTTATGGCTACCACTTCACTTGACCTGGCCAAGGTCCGCAACATCGGGATCATGGCCCACATCGACGCGGGCAAGACGACCACCACCGAGCGGATCCTGTTCTACACCGGTGTGTCGTACAAGATCGGTGAGGTTCACGACGGCGCCGCCACGATGGACTGGATGGAGCAGGAGCAGGAGCGTGGCATCACGATCACGTCCGCTGCGACCACCTGCCACTGGCCTCTCGAGGGCAGTGACTACACCATCAACATCATCGACACGCCGGGTCACGTCGACTTCACCGTCGAGGTGGAGCGTTCGCTCCGCGTGCTCGACGGCGCCGTGACGGTGTTCGACGGTGTCGCCGGTGTGGAGCCGCAGTCCGAGACGGTGTGGCGTCAGGCCGACCGTTACGGCGTGCCGCGCATCTGCTTCGTCAACAAGCTGGACCGTACCGGCGCCGAGTTCCACCGCTGTGTGGACATGATCTCGGACCGCCTGGGCGCCCAGCCGCTCGTCATGCAGCTCCCGATCGGTGCCGAGGCGGACTTCAAGGGCGTCATCGACCTGGTCCGCATGAAGGCGCTCGTGTGGTCCGCCGAGGCCGCCAAGGGCGAGATGTACGACACCGTCGACATCCCGGCCACGCACACCGAGGCCGCCGAGGAATGGCGCGCCAAGCTGGTCGAGGCCGTCGCGGAGAACGACGAAGAGATCATGGAGCTGTACCTGGAGGGCGAGGAGCCCACCGAGGAGCAGCTGTACGCCGCGATCCGTCGTATCACCATCGCGTCCGGCAAGTCCGAGGGCACCACGGTCACCCCGGTGTTCTGCGGTACCGCGTTCAAGAACAAGGGCGTCCAGCCCCTGCTCGACGCGGTCGTGCGCTACCTGCCGACCCCGCTCGACGTCGAGGCCATCGAGGGCCACGACGTCAAGGACCCCGAGGTCGTCGTCAAGCGCAAGCCGTCCGAGGACGAGCCGCTGTCCGCGCTCGCGTTCAAGATCATGAGCGACCCGCACCTGGGCAAGCTCACCTTCGTCCGGGTCTACTCGGGCCGCCTGGAGTCCGGCACCTCGGTGCTGAACTCCGTCAAGGGCAAGAAGGAGCGCATCGGCAAGATCTACCGCATGCACGCGAACAAGCGTGAGGAGATCGAGTCGGTGGGCGCCGGCGACATCGTCGCCGTCATGGGCCTGAAGCAGACCACCACCGGTGAGACGCTGTCCGACGACAAGAACCCGGTGATCCTGGAGTCCATGGACTTCCCGGCGCCGGTGATCCAGGTCGCCATCGAGCCCAAGTCCAAGGGTGACCAGGAGAAGCTGGGTGTCGCCATCCAGCGTCTCGCGGAGGAGGACCCCTCCTTCCAGGTCCACTCGGACGAGGAGACCGGCCAGACCATCATCGGCGGTATGGGCGAGCTGCACCTCGAGGTGCTGGTCGACCGCATGCGCCGTGAGTTCAAGGTCGAGGCCAACGTCGGCAAGCCGCAGGTCGCGTACCGCGAGACGATCCGCAAGGGCGTCGAGCGTCACGACTACACCCACAAGAAGCAGACCGGTGGTACCGGTCAGTTCGCGAAGGTGCAGATCGCGATCGAGCCCATCGAGGGCGGCGACGCGTCGTACGAGTTCGTGAACAAGGTCACCGGTGGCCGCATCCCGAAGGAGTACATCCCTTCGGTGGACGCCGGTGCGCAGGAGGCCATGCAGTTCGGCATCCTGGCCGGCTACGAGATGACGGGCGTCCGCGTCATTCTTCTCGACGGTGGCTACCACGAGGTCGACTCCTCCGAGCTCGCCTTCAAGATCGCCGGTTCGCAGGCCTTCAAGGAGGCCGCGCGCAAGGCTTCGCCCGTGCTCCTCGAGCCGATGATGGCCGTCGAGGTCACCACGCCCGAGGACTACATGGGTGAGGTCATCGGCGACATCAACTCCCGCCGTGGCCAGATCCAGGCCATGGAGGAGCGGGCCGGTGCCCGCGTCGTGAAGGGCCTCGTGCCCCTCTCGGAGATGTTCGGCTACGTCGGAGACCTCCGCAGCAAGACCTCGGGTCGCGCAAGCTACTCGATGCAGTTCGACTCCTACGCCGAGGTTCCCCGGAACGTCGCCGAGGAGATCATCGCGAAGGCCAAGGGCGAGTAACGCACCCCGTTTACACGCTTTAGGCTTGACACCGACCGCCGGGGTCGGACCACTCGGAAAGATCCCGGCGGGCGGCATCCCAGCAAAGATCACCTGGCGCCGATGAGTAAGGCGTACCAGAACCACTCCACAGGAGGACCCAGTGGCGAAGGCGAAGTTCGAGCGGACTAAGCCGCACGTCAACATCGGCACCATCGGTCACATCGACCACGGTAAGACGACCCTCACGGCCGCCATTACCAAGGTGCTGCACGACGCGTACCCGGACCTGAACGAGGCCTCGGCCTTCGACCAGATCGACAAGGCTCCTGAGGAGCGCCAGCGCGGTATCACCATCTCGATCGCGCACGTCGAGTACCAGACCGAGACGCGTCACTACGCCCACGTCGACTGCCCCGGTCACGCGGACTACATCAAGAACATGATCACCGGTGCCGCGCAGATGGACGGCGCGATCCTCGTGGTCGCCGCCACCGACGGCCCGATGCCGCAGACCAAGGAGCACGTGCTCCTGGCCCGCCAGGTCGGCGTTCCGTACATCGTCGTCGCCCTGAACAAGGCCGACATGGTGGACGACGAGGAGATCCTGGAGCTCGTCGAGCTCGAGGTCCGTGAGCTCCTCTCCGAGTACGAGTTCCCGGGCGACGACCTGCCGGTCGTCAAGGTCTCGGCGCTCAAGGCGCTCGAGGGCGACAAGGAGTGGGGCAACACCGTCCTCGAGCTCATGAAGGCCGTGGACGAGAACATCCCGCAGCCCGAGCGTGACGTCGACAAGCCGTTCCTGATGCCGATCGAGGACGTCTTCACGATCACCGGTCGTGGCACCGTCGTCACCGGTCGTATCGAGCGCGGTGTCCTCAAGGTCAACGAGACCGTCGACATCGTGGGCATCAAGCCGGAGAAGACCACCACCACGGTCACCGGCATCGAGATGTTCCGCAAGCTGCTCGACGAGGGCCAGGCCGGTGAGAACGTCGGTCTGCTGCTCCGCGGCATCAAGCGCGAGGACGTCGAGCGCGGCCAGGTCATCATCAAGCCCGGTTCGGTCACCCCGCACACCGAGTTCGAGGCCCAGGCCTACATCCTGTCCAAGGACGAGGGTGGCCGCCACACGCCGTTCTTCAACAACTACCGCCCGCAGTTCTACTTCCGTACCACGGACGTGACCGGCGTCGTGACCCTCCCCGAGGGCACCGAGATGGTCATGCCGGGCGACAACACTGAGATGACCGTTTCGCTCATCCAGCCCGTCGCCATGGAAGAGGGCCTGAAGTTCGCCATCCGTGAGGGTGGCCGCACGGTGGGCGCCGGCCAGGTCACCAAGATCGTCAAGTAAGTACCTCTTGCTTGAGGGTCGTTGACTGACCCAGAGAGGCCCGCACGACTCCGGTCGCGCGGGCCTCTCTGCTGTTCCGCGAGCGGGGCGTACAGCGACGCCCAGGCGCCCCGCAGGGCGTTGCGGCGGGGGAGTGGGCGAGGGCCCAGGGGGTGGGCCCCAACTGCCCGTGAACGGACGGCCGTGGACAGCGCCGGTGTACCCGGCCGCTGTTTCCGTTGGTTCGTCCTGGATTGTGGCCGGTTCGCCTTCGCCCGGCGGGAGTTGAGAGAGAGACCGAGGGCGCGGGGAGTTTGACCTGCGTCACTATCGGGGTAATCTACTCGGCTCGATTGGCCAGCGGGGTAGGCCATATGGCAGACTGTCGGAGTTGCTCGGCCGAGTGTTGATGCTGCGCGCCTCCCGCCGGGAGGACCGGAAGCGAGTCCCACAGTACTCGTCAACCCCCTGGGGTTGGACGTACGGGAATCTTCCGGGAAGCGTGGGCGCAACGCCGACCAGGCGCCCGGTGGGCCTTCCGCCCCCGGCCCGCGGTTCCGGCAGGGCCGTGTGCATTCCCTGGAGGGATGTCCCAGTGATGGGCATTTGCGTCAGCGGCAGTGCGACACGCCCGACCGCGTGGGTCGGAGAGAAGGCAGTGTGAAACTGCCGGGTTCCAGAGCGTGAGAGAAGACAGGACTACTGAGTAGCCATGGCGGGACAGAAGATCCGCATCCGGCTCAAGGCCTACGACCACGAGGTCATCGACTCCTCGGCGAAGAAGATCGTCGAGACGGTGACGCGCACTGGTGCGTCGGTCGCGGGCCCGGTGCCGCTGCCCACTGAGAAGAACGTGTACTGCGTCATCAAGTCGCCGCACAAGTACAAGGACTCGCGCGAGCACTTCGAGATGCGCACGCACAAGCGCCTGATCGACATCCTCGACCCGACGCCCAAGACCGTTGACTCCCTGATGCGACTCGACCTCCCGGCCGGTGTCGACATCGAGATCAAGCTCTAAGGGTCGGTGATCTGAGAATGGCTAAGCAGATCAAGGGCATCCTGGGCGAGAAGCTCGGCATGACGCAGGTGTGGGACGAGAACAACCGTGTTGTTCCGGTCACCGTCGTCAAGGCCGGCCCCAACGTCGTCACCCAGGTCCGTACGAACGACGTCGACGGCTACGAGTCGGTCCAGATCGCCTTCGGCGAGATCGACCCGCGCAAGGTGAACAAGCCCCTCAAGGGCCACTTCGCCAAGGCCGACGTCACCCCGCGCCGTCACCTGGTGGAGCTCCGCACCTCCGACGCCAGCGACTACACGCTGGGCCAGGAGATCACTGCCGAGGTCTTCGAGTCGGGCGTCAAGGTCGACGTCACCGCGAAGAGCAAGGGCAAGGGCTTCGCCGGTGTCATGAAGCGCCACAACTTCAAGGGTGGCAAGGCGTCCCACGGTGCCCACCGTGTGCACCGCATGCCCGGTTCCATCGGTGGCTGTGCCACCCCCGGTCGTGTCTTCAAGGGCATGCGCATGGCGGGTCGCATGGGCAACGAGCGGGTCACCACCCAGAACCTGACCGTTCACGCCGTTGACGCGGAGAAGGGCCTGCTCCTCATCAAGGGCGCGGTTCCTGGTCCGAACGGCGGCCTCGTCCTGGTCCGCACCGCGGCCAAGGGGGCCTGAGGACTATGAGCACCATTGACATTCTGTCGCCCTCCGGCGACAACGCCGGGACCGTAGAGCTCCCGGCCGAGATCTTCGACGTCGAGAAGATCAGCGTTCCGCTGCTTCACCAGGTCGTCGTCGCGCAGCTTGCCGCCGCCCGTCAGGGCACGCACAAGGTCAAGCGTCGTGGCGAGGTCCGCGGTGGCGGTAGGAAGCCCTACCGTCAGAAGGGCACCGGCCGCGCGCGCCAGGGTTCGACCCGTGCGCCGCAGTTCGCCGGCGGTGGCGTCGTCCACGGCCCCACGCCGCGTGACTACTCGCAGCGGACCCCGAAGAAGATGAAGGCCGCGGCCCTGCGCCACGCCCTCACCGACCGGGCCCGCAACGCTCGTATCCACGTCATCACCGGCGTGGTCGAGGGCGACACCCCCTCCACCAAGGCCGCGAAGAGCTTCCTCGGCAAGGTCAGCGAGCGCAAGAACGTGCTCCTGGTCATCGAGCGCTCCGACGAGGCCGCGCTGCTTTCCGCGCGCAACCTGCCCCAGGTCCACATCCTGGAGCCGGGCCAGCTGAACACGTACGACGTTCTCGTCTCGGACGACGTGGTCTTCACCCAGGCCGCTTTCGAGTCCTTCGTGTCCGGCCCGAAGGCCAATGACACCGAAGGGAGCGAAGCCTGATGGCTACGCGCCACCCGAGCATCGCCTCGAAGGCCGCCAAGGCCGCCAAGGCCGCGCGCGTCGCCAAGGCGAAGCGTCACGCCACCGAGGGCAAGAACACCGTCGAGACCCCGCTGAGCAAGTCCTTCACGGACCCCCGTGACGTGCTGCTCAAGCCGGTCGTCTCGGAGAAGAGCTACGCGCTCCTCGACGAGGGCAAGTACACGTTCATCGTCGCCCCCAACGCCAACAAGACCCAGATCAAGCAGGCCGTCCAGGCGGTCTTCGACGTCAAGGTCACCGGGGTCAACACGATCAACCGCCAGGGCAAGCGCAAGCGCACGAAGACCGGTTTCGGTCAGCGTGCCGGCAGCAAGCGGGCGATCGTGACCCTCGCCGAGGGCGACCGTATCGACATCTTCGGCGGTCCGACCGCCTGACGGCGGTCTGGATCGTCCGATATCGGACGAGGACTGAGAAATGGGAATCCGCAAGTACAAGCCGACTACGCCGGGCCGTCGTGGCGCCAGCGTCGCCGACTTCGTCGAGGTCACGCGGTCCACGCCGGAGAAGTCGCTGGTCCGCCCCCTGCACAGCAAGGGCGGCCGTAACAACGCCGGTCGTGTGACCGTTCGCCACCAGGGTGGCGGACACAAGCGCGCCTACCGAGTGATCGACTTCCGTCGTCACGACAAGGACGGCGTGCCGGCGAAGGTCGCGCACATCGAGTACGACCCCAACCGCACCGCGCGCATCGCGCTGCTGCACTACGCGGACGGCGAGAAGCGCTACATCCTCGCCCCGCGCAACCTGCAGCAGGGCGACCGCGTCGAGAACGGTCCGGGCGCCGACATCAAGCCGGGCAACAACCTGGCGCTCCGCAACATCCCGGTCGGTACCACGATCCACGCGATCGAGCTCCGTCCCGGTGGCGGTGCCAAGTTCGCCCGCTCCGCCGGTGCGTCCGTGCAGCTCCTTGCGAAGGAGGGCTCCATGGCCCACCTGCGCATGCCGTCCGGCGAGATCCGTCTCGTCGACGTGCGCTGCCGCGCCACCGTCGGTGAGGTCGGCAACGCCGAGCAGAGCAACATCAACTGGGGTAAGGCCGGCCGTAAGCGGTGGCTGGGCGTTCGCCCGACCGTCCGTGGTGTGGTCATGAACCCGGTCGACCACCCGCACGGTGGTGGTGAGGGCCGGACCTCCGGTGGTCGCCACCCTGTGTCCCCGTGGGGCAAGAAGGAAGGCCGTACTCGTTCGCCCAAGAAGGCGTCGAACAAGTACATCGTCCGCCGCCGCAAGACGAACAAGAAGCGCTAAGGACGGGTTGAGATGCCTCGTAGCTTGAAGAAGGGACCCTTCGTCGACGACCACCTGATCAAGAAGGTGGACGTCCAGAACGAAGCCGGTTCCAAGAACGTCATCAAGACCTGGTCCCGTCGCTCGATGATCGTCCCGGCGATGCTGGGCCACACGATCGCGGTGCACAACGGCAAGACCCACATCCCGGTGTTCGTCACCGAGTCGATGGTCGGCCACAAGCTCGGCGAGTTCTCGCCGACCCGCACCTTCCGCGGCCACGTCAAGGACGACCGGAAGTCGAAGCGCCGCTAGTAGCGGATCGCATTCAGACACGTAAGTAACTGAGAGGGACAACCATGGAAGCCAGGGCCCAGGCGCGGTACATCCGCGTTACGCCCATGAAGGCCCGCCGCGTGGTGGACCTTATCCGTGGCATGGATGCCACGGAGGCTCAGGCTGTTCTGCGATTCGCTCCGCAGGCAGCCTCCGTGCCGGTCGGCAAGGTGCTCGACAGCGCCATCGCCAACGCCGCGCACAACTACGACCACACCGACGCCGACAGCCTCTTCATTTCCGAGGCCTACGTCGACGAGGGCCCGACCCTGAAGCGGTTCCGGCCGCGCGCCCAGGGCCGTGCCTACCGGATCCGCAAGCGGACCAGCCACATCACCGTGGTCGTCAGCAGCAAGGAAGGAACCCGGTAATGGGCCAGAAGGTAAACCCGCACGGGTTCCGGCTCGGTGTCACGACCGACTTCAAGTCGCGTTGGTACGCCGACAAGCTGTACAAGGACTACGTCAAGGAAGACGTGGCCATCCGTCGCATGCTGACGCAGGGCATGGAGCGCGCGGGCATCTCCAAGGTGGAGATCGAGCGCACCCGTGACCGTGTCCGCGTCGACATCCACACCGCGCGTCCGGGCATCGTCATCGGCCGCCGCGGTGCGGAGGCCGACAAGATCCGCGGTCAGCTCGAGAAGCTGACGGGCAAGCAGGTCCAGCTGAACATCCTCGAGGTCAAGAACCCCGAGACGGATGCCCAGCTGGTGGCCCAGGCCGTCGCCGAGCAGCTTTCCTCGCGTGTCTCCTTCCGCCGTGCCATGCGTAAGAGCATGCAGTCGGCGATGAAGGCGGGCGCCAAGGGCATCAAGATCCAGTGCGGTGGCCGCCTCGGTGGCGCCGAGATGTCCCGCTCGGAGTTCTACCGCGAGGGCCGTGTGCCCCTGCACACGCTCCGCGCGAACGTGGACTACGGCTTCTTCGAGGCCAAGACGACCTTCGGCCGCATCGGCGTGAAGGTCTGGATCTACAAGGGCGACGTCAAGAACATCGCCGAGGTCCGCGCCGAGAACGCTGCGGCCCGTGCGGGTAACCGCCCGGCCCGTGGCGGCGCCGACCGCCCGGCCCGTGGTGGCCGTGGTGGCGAGCGTGGCGGGCGCGGTCGCAAGCCGCAGCAGGCTGCCGGCGCCGAGGCCCCCAAGGCCGAGGCTCCCGCTGCCGCCGCTCCGGCTGAGAGCACCGGAACGGAGGCCTGACCGTCATGCTGATCCCCCGTAGGGTCAAGCACCGCAAGCAGCACCACCCGAAGCGCAGTGGTATGGCCAAGGGTGGCACGCAGGTCGCGTTCGGCGAGTACGGCATCCAGGCGCTGACCCCGGCGTATGTGACGAACCGTCAGATCGAAGCGGCTCGTATCGCCATGACCCGCCACATCAAGCGTGGCGGCAAGGTCTGGATCAACATCTACCCGGACCGTCCCCTCACCAAGAAGCCTGCCGAGACCCGCATGGGTTCCGGTAAGGGTTCGCCGGAGTGGTGGATCGCCAACGTCAAGCCCGGACGCGTCATGTTCGAGCTGTCGTACCCCAACGAGAAGATTGCGCGTGAGGCCCTCACTCGTGCGGCTCACAAGCTGCCGATGAAGTGCCGGATCGTCAAGCGCGAGGCAGGTGAAGCGTGATGTCGGCCGGTACCAAGGCGTCCGAGCTGCGCGAGCTGGGCAACGAGGAGCTTCTTGCGAAGCTCCGCGAGGCCAAGGAAGAGCTGTTCAATCTCCGCTTCCAGGCGGCGACTGGTCAGCTCGAGAACCACGGCCGTCTGAAGGCGGTCCGCAAGGACATCGCGCGGATCTACACCCTGATGCGCGAGCGTGAGCTGGGCATCGAGACGGTGGAGAACGCATGAGCGAGAAGAACGTGACTGAGAACGCAGAGGCCCGCGGCTTCCGCAAGACCCGTGAGGGTCTCGTCGTCAGCGACAAGATGGACAAGACCGTCGTCGTCGCCGTCGAGGACCGCGTGAAGCACGCGCTGTACGGCAAGGTCATCCGCCGTACGAACAAGCTCAAGGCCCACGACGAGCAGAACGCCGCCGGCGTCGGCGACCGTGTCCTCCTCGCGGAGACCCGGCCGCTGTCCTCGACGAAGCGCTGGCGCATCGTCGAGATCCTCGAGAAGGCCAAGTAATCCCTGCGGGGCTTTGCCCCGCAGACAGATTCGCCGTCCCGGCGAGGGGCTCCGTGACTCGACTCACGGGCCCCCTCGCCGGGAAACCGGCGGAGCTGCGTGAATCACCGGCGCTTCGCGCGTGTGTGGCTCACGTGGCCCGCTGGGCGGCCATGTAATTCCTGCGGGAGTTCACCCGCAGGAGAGTTCCGCCAGGCTCTCCGGGCTCAACCCCCGGAGGGAACCGGCAGACAAACAGGAGATAGACGTGATCCAGCAGGAGTCGCGGCTGCGTGTCGCCGACAACACTGGTGCGAAGGAGATCCTTTGCATCCGTGTGCTCGGTGGCTCCGGTCGCCGCTACGCGGGCATCGGTGACGTCATCGTCGCCACCGTCAAGGACGCGATCCCCGGCGGCAACGTGAAGAAGGGTGACGTCATCAAGGCGGTCATCGTTCGCACCGTCAAGGAGCGCCGCCGTCCGGACGGCTCGTACATCCGCTTCGACGAGAACGCCGCTGTCATTCTCAAGAACGACGGCGACCCTCGCGGCACCCGTATCTTCGGCCCCGTCGGCCGTGAGCTGCGCGAGAAGAAGTTCATGAAGATCATCTCGCTCGCGCCGGAGGTGCTGTAAGCATGAAGATCAAGAAGGGCGACCTGGTCCAGGTCATCACCGGTAAGGACAAGGGCAAGCAGGGCAAGGTCATTGCCGCTTACCCGCGCGACGAGCGTGTCCTGGTCGAGGGTGTCAACCGGGTCAAGAAGCACACCAAGGCCGGCCCCACCGCCAGCGGTTCGCAGGCGGGCGGCATCGTCACGACCGAGGCGCCCATCCACGTCTCCAACGTCCAGCTGGTCGTTGAGAAGGATGGCAACAAGGTCGTCACGCGTGTCGGCTACCGCTTCGACGACGAAGGCAACAAGATCCGCGTTGCCAAGCGGACGGGTGAGGACATCTGATGGCTACCACCACCACTCCGCGTCTGAAGACGAAGTACCGCGAGGAGATCGCGGGCAAGCTGCGTGACGAGTTCAAGTACGAGAACGTCATGCAGATCCCCGGCCTCGTCAAGATCGTGGTCAACATGGGTGTGGGCGACGCCGCCCGCGACTCCAAGCTGATCGAGGGCGCCATCCGCGACCTCACCACGATCACCGGTCAGAAGCCGGCCGTCACCAAGGCCCGCAAGTCCATCGCGCAGTTCAAGCTGCGCGAGGGTCAGCCGATCGGTGCCCACGTCACGCTCCGTGGCGACCGCATGTGGGAGTTCCTGGACCGCACCCTGTCGCTGGCGCTTCCGCGCATCCGCGACTTCCGCGGCCTGTCCCCCAAGCAGTTCGACGGCCGTGGCAACTACACCTTCGGTCTCACGGAGCAGGTCATGTTCCACGAGATCGACCAGGACAAGATCGACCGCGTCCGGGGTATGGACATCACCGTGGTCACCACGGCGACCAACGACGCTGAGGGCCGCGCGCTCCTTCGTCACCTCGGCTTCCCGTTCAAGGAGGCGTGAGCGAGATGGCGAAGAAGGCTCTTATCGCTAAGGCTGCTCGCAAGCCCAAGTTCGGTGTGCGTGGCTACACGCGCTGCCAGCGCTGCGGCCGTCCGCACTCCGTGTACCGCAAGTTCGGCCTCTGCCGCGTGTGCCTTCGTGAGATGGCTCACCGTGGCGAGCTGCCGGGCGTGACCAAGAGCTCCTGGTAATCCCCCTTAACAGGGATTGCTGGAACTCTCGGTAAGCAACTGGGTCGACAGGGGCCCGCCCCCACATGCCGTAGGCTTGCGGGGTCGGGCGTCTGTCGCGCCCGTACGACTTACTACGCCGTAGGTCCACCGCGCCGCACCCGTCCCGTCCCGGATCGGGGAGAGGGATGGCGCACCAGGAAACCCCGGCGAGAGAGGCCGAAGGCCAATTCATGACCATGACTGATCCGATCGCAGACATGCTTACGCGTCTGCGGAACGCGAACTCGGCATACCACGACTCCGTGACGATGCCGTCCTCGAAGATCAAGTCTCACATCGCAGAGATCCTCCAGCAGGAGGGCTTCATCACGGGCTGGAAGGTCGAGGACGCCGAGGTCGGCAAGAACCTCGTCCTGGAGCTGAAGTTCGGCCCCAACCGTGAGCGCTCCATCGCGGGGATCAAGCGCATCTCCAAGCCCGGTCTCCGGGTTTACGCGAAGTCCACCAACCTGCCGAAGGTGCTCGGCGGCCTGGGCGTGGCGATCATCTCCACGTCGCACGGTCTCCTCACCGACAAGCAGGCCGGCAAGAAGGGCGTGGGTGGGGAAGTCCTCGCCTACGTCTGGTAACGGAAGGGAACGGAGGAAACAGCTATGTCGCGTATTGGCAAGCTCCCCATCACGGTTCCCGCCGGCGTGGACGTCACCATCGACGGCCGTACGGTCGCGGTCAAGGGCCCCAAGGGCTCGCTGACCCACACCGTCGTCGCGCCGATCGACATCGTCAGGGATGAGGACGGCACCCTCGCGGTGACCCGTCCCAACGACGAGCGTCAGAACAAGGCCCTGCACGGCCTGTCCCGCACGCTGGTGGCGAACATGATCACCGGCGTGACCCAGGGTTACGTGAAGAAGCTCGAGATCAGCGGTGTCGGTTACCGCGTCACGGCCAAGGGCTCGAACCTCGAGTTCGCGCTCGGCTACAGCCACCCGATCGTCGTCGAGGCGCCCGAGGGCATCACCTTCAAGGTGGAGAGCCCGACCCGCTTCCAGGTCGAGGGCATCGACAAGCAGAAGGTCGGCGAGGTTGCGGCCAACATCCGCAAGCTGCGCAAGCCCGACCCGTACAAGGCCAAGGGTGTCAAGTACGAGGGCGAAGTCATCCGCCGCAAGGTCGGAAAGGCGGGTAAGTAAGCCATGGCATACGGACAGAAGATCCTCAAGGGCGACGCCTACAAGCGCGCCGCGATCAAGCGCCGCCACATCCGGATTCGCAAGAACATCTCCGGTACGGCGGAGCGTCCGCGTCTGGTCGTGACCCGCTCCAACCGTCACATCGTGGCGCAGGTGATCGACGACCTCAAGGGCCACACCCTGGCCTCCGCGTCCACGCTGGACGCGTCGGTCCGGAGCGGCGAGGGCGACAAGTCCGCGCAGGCCAAGCAGGTCGGCGCCCTGGTCGCCGAGCGTGCCAAGGCCGCCGGCGTCGAGGCTGTCGTGTTCGACCGTGGTGGCAACCAGTACGCCGGGCGCATCGCCGCCCTGGCGGACGCCGCCCGCGAAGCCGGCCTGAAGTTCTGAGCCGGTTCCGTAGCTAGCGGAAACAGAGAGAGGTAATTCCAATGGCTGGACCCCAGCGCCGCGGTGGCGGTGCCGGTGGCGGCGAGCGGCGGGACCGGAAGGGCCGTGACGGCGGCGCAGCCGCCGCCGAGAAGACCGCTTACGTTGAGCGCGTTGTCGCGATCAACCGTGTCGCCAAGGTTGTGAAGGGTGGTCGTCGCTTCAGCTTCACCGCGCTGGTCGTGGTGGGCGACGGTGACGGCACCGTAGGTGTCGGTTACGGCAAGGCCAAGGAGGTGCCGGCCGCCATCGCCAAGGGTGTTGAGGAGGCCAAGAAGCACTTCTTCAAGGTCCCCCGTATCCAGGGCACCATCCCGCACCCCATCCAGGGTGAGAAGGCTGCCGGCGTCGTGCTGCTCAAGCCCGCGTCCCCGGGTACCGGTGTTATCGCCGGTGGTCCGGTGCGCGCCGTGCTCGAGTGCGCCGGTATCCACGACATCCTGTCGAAGTCCCTGGGCTCCGACAACGCGATCAACATCGTGCACGCCACCGTGGCGGCCCTCAAGGGCCTGCAGCGTCCCGAGGAGGTCGCGGCCCGCCGCGGCCTGCCGCTCGAGGACGTCGCCCCCGCGGCTCTGCTGCGTGCGCGTGCCGGGGCTGGTGCGTAATGGCTCAGCTCAAGATCACGCAGGTCAAGTCCTACATCGGCAGCAAGCAGAACCACCGTGACACCCTGCGTTCCCTTGGTCTCAAGGGGATCAACACGCAGGTCGTCAAGGAGGACCGCCCCGAGTTCCGCGGCATGGTGCACACCGTCCGCCACCTCGTGACGGTCGAGGAGGTCGACTGATCATGGCGGAGCAGAACCCGCTCAAGATCCACAACCTCCGTCCGGCCCCCGGCGCCAAGACCGCCAAGACCCGTGTCGGTCGTGGTGAGGCGTCGAAGGGTAAGACGGCCGGTCGTGGTACCAAGGGCACGAAGGCCCGTTACCAGGTTCCGGAGCGCTTCGAGGGTGGCCAGATGCCCCTCCACATGCGTCTCCCGAAGCTGAAGGGCTTCAAGAACCCGTTCAAGACCGAGTTCCAGGTCGTGAACCTCGAGAAGCTGGCGGCGCTCTACCCCGAGGGTGGCGAGGTCACCGTCGAGGGTCTGGTGGCCAAGGGTGCCGTTCGCAAGAACAGCCTCGTCAAGGTCCTGGGCCAGGGCGAGATCTCCGTGGCGCTGCAGGTGACGGTCGACGCCGTCTCCGGTTCCGCCAAGGAGAAGATCACCGCTGCCGGCGGTACGGTCACCGAGCTGGTCTGAGGCCCTCAAGGGTCCCTCAGGGTCACTCGATGACATGGACGATCCCGACCGGGGATACCCCACAGTGGGGTATCCCCGGTTGGTCGTTCCTAGGGGGGCGGTGTCGCCGGTAAGGTGGCCAGCGCTGTTCCCTTCCACTTATTCGTCGAACCTCTAGACCGTCACCCTTGACGCAGTTGCGCGGGGGTCGCAGGAGGCACCGTGCTCACCGCGTTCGCCCGGGCGTTCAGGACGCCCGACCTGCGCAAGAAGCTGCTCTTCACGCTGGGCATCATCGTGGTCTACCGGGTCGGTACCCACGTCCCGATCCCCGGCGTCAATTACAAGGCCGTCCAGACCTGCGTGACCGAGGCCTCCGGCAACCAGGGCCTGTTCGGTCTGGTCAACATGTTCAGTGGTGGAGCGCTGCTCCAGATCACGATCTTCGCCCTCGGCATCATGCCGTACATCACGGCGAGCATCATCCTTCAGCTCCTCACCGTCGTGATCCCGCGTCTGGAGGCCCTCAAGAAGGAGGGTCAGTCCGGCACCGCGAAGATCACGCAGTACACCCGCTACCTGACCGTGGCGCTCGCCATCCTGCAGGGCACCGGCCTGGTGGCCACCGCCCGCAGCGGCGCGCTCTTCAGCGGCTGCACGGTCGCCGGGAACATCGTCCCGGACCAGGCGATCTTCACCACGATCACCATGGTGATCTGCATGACCGCCGGTACGGCGCTGGTGATGTGGCTCGGTGAGCTGATCACCGACCGCGGCATCGGCAACGGCATGTCGATCCTGATGTTCATCTCGATCGCCGCGACCTTCCCGTCCGCGCTGTGGGCCATCAAGAAGCAGGGCACGCTGGCCGGCGGCTGGATCGAGTTCGGCACCGTCATCCTGGTCGGCCTGGTCATGGTCGCGCTCGTGGTCTTCGTGGAGCAGGCCCAGCGCCGCATCCCGGTGCAGTACGCGAAGCGCATGATCGGCCGCCGGTCCTACGGGGGTACGTCGACGTACATCCCGCTGAAGGTCAACCAGGCTGGTGTGATCCCGGTCATCTTCGCCTCGTCGCTGCTCTACATCCCGGCACTGATCGCGCAGTTCGCCGGCGGCGACTCGGGCTGGAAGCGCTGGATCACGGCGAACCTGACCAAGGGCGACCACCCGATCTACATCTCGCTGTACTTCCTTCTCATCGTGTTCTTCGCGTTCTTCTACGTGGCGATCTCCTTCAACCCCGAGGAAGTCGCCGACAACATGAAGAAGTATGGTGGCTTCATTCCGGGTATCCGGGCCGGCCGGCCGACCGCTGAGTACCTGAGTTACGTGCTCAACCGGATCACCTGGCCGGGCTCGCTGTATCTGGGTCTGATCGCTCTCGTACCGACGATGGCGTTGGTTGGCTTCGGAGCAAGTCAGAACTTCCCCTTCGGCGGGACCAGCATCCTGATCATCGTGGGTGTCGGACTCGAGACGGTGAAGCAGATCGAGAGCCAGCTCCAGCAGCGCAATTACGAAGGGTTCCTCCGCTGATGCGTATCGTCCTCGTCGGGCCGCCGGGTGCCGGTAAGGGAACGCAAGCCGTCCGTCTCGCCGAGAAGCTGGGCGTACCGCACATCTCCACGGGCGACCTGTTCCGCGCCAACATCTCTCGGCAGACGGAGCTGGGCAAGCTGGCCAAGTCCTACATGGACGCGGGCAACCTCGTCCCGGACGAGGTCACCATCGCCATGGCCAAGGACCGCATGGAGCAGCCGGACGCCAAGAACGGCTTCCTGCTCGACGGCTTCCCGCGCAACGTCTCCCAGGCCCAGGCGCTGGACGAGCTGCTGCAGAGCGAGGGCATCAAGCTGGACGCCGTCCTGGACCTGGAGGTCCCGGAGGAAGAGGTCGTCAAGCGGATCGCCGGCCGGCGCATCTGCCGCAACGACTCCTCGCACGTCTTCCACGTGACGTACAGCGGACCGAAGAAGGAAGGCGTCTGCGACGTCTGCGACGGCGAGCTGTACCAGCGCGACGACGACTCCGAGGACACCGTCCGCAAGCGGCTCGAGGTCTACCACTCGCAGACCGAGCCGATCATCGACTACTACAAGGCGCAGGGGCTCGTCGTGACGATCTCCGCCCTGGGCCCGGTCGACGAGATCACCAAGCGGGCGCTGGAGGCTCTCAAGCGCGAGAAGGCCGGCAGCGAGTAAGACCCCCGGTCCCTCCGGCCGCGGTGCCCGCCCTGGGCGCCGCGGCCGTAGTGTTGTGCAGGTAACCCAGTCGGTGACGAGTGACGGAGAGCGCAGGCCCCCCATGGTGCAGATCAAGACCCCCGAGCAGATCGCGAAGATGCGGGCGGCGGGCCTGGTCGTCGCCGCGATCCACGCGGCCACCCGCGAGGCGGCGGTGCCCGGCGCTTCCACCAAGGACCTGGACGACGTGGCGCGCAAGGTGCTGGACGAGCACGGCGCGAAGTCGAACTTCCTCGGGTACGGCGGGTTCCCCGCGACCATCTGCACGTCGGTCAACGATGTGGTGGTTCACGGCATCCCCTCCGAGAACGTCGTCCTGAACGACGGCGACATCATCTCCATCGACTGCGGCGCGATCGTGGACGGCTGGCACGGTGACGCGGCCTACACCGCTTTCGTCGGCTCGGGGCATGCCCCGGAGCTGATCGAACTGTCGCGGGTGACCGAGGAATCGATGTGGGCGGGGATCGCCGCGATGAAGCAGGGCAACCGGCTGGTCGACATCTCCCGCGCGATCGAGACCTACATCCGCCGGCAGCCGAAGCCGGGCGGCGGCAAGTACGGCATCGTCGAGGACTACGGCGGCCACGGCATCGGCACCGAGATGCACATGGACCCGCACCTGCTGAACTACGTCGAGCGGCGCCGCGGCAAGGGCCCCAAGCTGGTCCCCGGCTTCTGCCTCGCCATCGAGCCCATGGTCTCCCTCGGCACCCCCCGCACGAAGGTCCTCGAGGACGACTGGACCGTCATCACCACCGACGGCACCTGGTCCTCCCACTGGGAACACTCGGTGGCCCTCACCGAACAGGGCCCCCTGGTCCTGACCGCCCCGGACGGCGGCAAGGCGAAGCTCGCCGAGTACGGCGTCACGGCCGCTCCTGATCCGCTCGCATAACGATCAGTGGTATGGGGCAGAATCCTTCGATTCGTTTTTCCGGGTGGCCTGACGTAGACTGACTCGTCGGCTCTCGTGCACCCGCATGTCCGCATGCGCCCGCAAGGGAAAAGCGTGGGAGTCGATCAAGGTAGTCGATTCGAAGGGCGAAGCGTGGCCAAGAAGCAAGGTGCCATCGAGATCGAGGGCACTGTCGTCGAGTCTCTTCCGAACGCCATGTTCAAGGTCGAGCTCCAGAACGGCCACCAGGTCCTGGCACACATCAGCGGCAAGATGCGCATGCACTACATCCGCATCCTCCCTGACGACCGGGTCGTGGTGGAGCTGTCTCCGTACGACCTGACGCGTGGCCGGATCGTCTACCGGTACAAGTAGATCTTGCCCGCATCCCGGCTCGCGCCGGGGTGATGGCACTGACCCGGAGAACCTCACCCCATGAAGGTCAAGCCGAGCGTCAAGAAGATCTGCGACAAGTGCAGGGTGATCCGCCGTCACGGCCGGGTCATGGTCATCTGCGACAACCCGCGCCACAAGCAGCGCCAGGGCTGACGCACGGCCGAACCCTCTGCTCATCGCAGAGTTTCGCGCGACGCAAGCTGAATTGTTCATACGCAGAGCCCGAGCCAACCAGCTCGACACCCTCGGTCGGAGGCCGAGGACCCGGTTCGTACCTCGTACGGCGGCCGGGACCCGGTTCTGTGGAAGACCTCCGAAGAATCACCAGGAGCCATTGAATGGCACGCGTTTCCGGTGTTGACATCCCGCGCGAAAAGCGCGTGGAGGTCGCCCTCACCTACGTGTTCGGCATCGGCCGGACCCTCTCCCAGGAGACGCTGGCTGCGACCGGCGTCGACCCGAACACCCGCGTCCGCGACCTGAGCGAAGAGCAGCTCGTCGCGATCCGCGAGTACGTGGACAGCAACATCAAGACCGAGGGTGACCTCCGTCGCGAGATCCAGGCCGACATCCGCCGCAAGGTCGAGATCGGTTGCTACCAGGGTCTCCGTCACCGTCGCGGCCTGCCCGTCCGCGGTCAGCGCACCAGCACCAACGCCCGCACCCGCAAGGGCCCGCGTCGCGCCATCGCCGGCAAGAAGAAGCCGGGCAAGAAGTAGTCCTCAGCGGACAACGCTTCATCAGCGGTCTTCGCTGTAGGACCGACCACCTCCCCGTAGGAGTTTGTAGATGCCCCCCAAGGGACGTCAGGGCGCTGCCAAGAAGGTGCGCCGCAAGGAAAAGAAGAACGTCGCTCACGGCCACGCGCACATCAAGAGCACGTTCAACAACACGATCGTCTCGATCACGGACCCGTCCGGCAACGTGATCTCCTGGGCCTCCGCCGGCCACGTCGGCTTCAAGGGTTCCCGGAAGTCGACGCCGTTCGCCGCGCAGATGGCCGCCGAGTCGGCTGCCCGCCGCGCCCAGGAGCACGGCATGCGCAAGGTCGACGTGTTCGTCAAGGGTCCGGGTTCCGGTCGTGAGACCGCGATCCGCTCCCTGCAGGCCACGGGCCTCGAGGTCGGCTCCATCCAGGACGTCACCCCGACCCCGCACAACGGCTGCCGCCCGCCGAAGCGCCGCCGCGTCTGACGCACAGCGCTCCGCTGCTGGTTTAGCGGTTCCGGGCGGTACGGCTCCTCACGGGGCCGTGCCGCCCGTACCCTTGCAGTACCAAGTCGGGCGTCAAATAGCGGGCGCCCCTGACTGAAGGATTCACACATGCTGATCGCTCAGCGTCCCTCGTTGACCGAAGAGGTCGTCGACGAGTTCCGCTCCCGGTTCGTGATCGAGCCGCTGGAGCCGGGCTTCGGTTACACCCTCGGCAACTCCCTCCGCCGTACCCTCCTCTCCTCGATCCCCGGTGCCGCTGTCACCAGCATCCGGATCGACGGCGTCCTGCACGAGTTCACCACCGTGCCGGGCGTCAAGGAGGACGTCACCGACCTGATCCTCAACATCAAGCAGCTGGTCGTCTCCTCGGAGCACGACGAGCCGGTCGTGATGTACCTGCGCAAGCAGGGTCCGGGTCTGGTCACCGCCGCCGACATCGCGCCCCCGGCCGGTGTCGAGGTGCACAACCCCGACCTCGTCCTCGCCACGCTCAACGGCAAGGGCAAGCTGGAGATGGAGCTGACCGTCGAGCGCGGTCGCGGCTACGTCTCCGCCGTGCAGAACAAGCAGGTGGGCCAGGAGATCGGCCGTATCCCGGTCGACTCCATCTACTCGCCGGTTCTCAAGGTCACGTACAAGGTCGAGGCCACGCGTGTCGAGCAGCGCACCGACTTCGACAAGCTGATCGTCGACGTCGAGACCAAGCAGGCGATGCGTCCCCGTGACGCCATGGCCTCCGCCGGTAAGACCCTGGTCGAGCTGTTCGGTCTCGCGCGCGAGCTGAACATCGACGCCGAGGGCATCGACATGGGTCCGTCCCCGACGGACGCCGCGCTGGCGGCCGACCTCGCGCTGCCGATCGAGGAGCTCGAGCTCACCGTCCGGTCGTACAACTGCCTCAAGCGTGAGGGCATCCACTCCGTGGGTGAGCTCGTCGCCCGCTCCGAGGCCGACCTGCTGGACATCCGTAACTTCGGTGCGAAGTCCATCGACGAGGTCAAGGCCAAGCTCGCGGGCATGGGCCTGGCGCTCAAGGACTCGCCCCCCGGGTTCGACCCGACCGCCGCCGCCGACGCGTTCGGCGCGGACGACGACGCGGACGCGGGTTTCGTGGAGACCGAGCAGTACTAAGCGCTCCGCGGGGAGGCCGTGCTGCGTCTGCGGGCCGGTTGGTCGCGCAGTTCCCCGCGCCCCTTCCGGGCGGGCCCTTCGGGGCCTGCTCGGATCTCCGAAGAGCAACCGCTCGCTCGGATACTGACTCCGGTACCTGACACGGCCGGGGCAGACACTTAGGAGAAACATCATGCCGAAGCCCTCCAAGGGTGCCCGTCTGGGCGGCAGCGCCGCGCACGAGAAGCTGCTGCTCGCGAACCTCGCGAAGAGCCTCTTCGAGCACGGCCGCATCACCACCACCGAGGCGAAGGCGCGCCGTCTGCGCCCGTACGCCGAGCGTCTGGTCACCAAGGCGAAGAAGGGCGACCTTCACAACCGCCGTCAGGTGCTCCAGGTGATCACGGACAAGAGCGTCGTCCACACGCTCTTCGCCGAGATCGGCCCGCGCTACGAGAACCGCCCCGGTGGTTACACCCGCATCACCAAGATCGGTAACCGCCGTGGCGACAACGCGCCCATGGCTGTCATCGAGCTGGTCGAGGCGCTGACGGTCGCGCAGCAGGCCACCGGTGAGGCCGAGGCCGCCACCAAGCGTGCGGTCAAGGAGTCCGAGGAGGCGAAGGTCGAGCAGACCGAGGCCACCGAGGCTCCCGCCGAGGAGTCCAAGGACGCCTGAGGCTGACGCCTGAGAAGCGGGTCCGTCCCTGTGGGGGCGGGCCCGCTTTCACGTTTTCCACCAGCACGGCGCCCTTGAGAGGATTCCCGCGTGAGTGACGAAGCACAGCCCGGCCATGTCCGTATCCGCCTCGACCTGTCCTACGACGGCACCGACTTCCACGGGTGGGCCAAGCAGGCAGGCGGCCGGCGGACCGTACAGGGCGAGATCGAGGACGCCCTGCGCACGGTGACCCGGTCGATGGAGACGTACGAGCTGACGGTGGCCGGGCGGACGGACGCCGGGGTGCACGCGCGCGGCCAGGTCGCCCATGTCGACCTGCCGGAGCCGGTGTGGGCCGAGCACCGGGAGAAGCTGCTGAAGCGGCTCGCCGGCCGGCTGTCCAAGGACGTACGGGTCTGGTCCCTGACCGAGGCCCCGCCCGGCTTCAACGCCCGGTTCTCCGCCGTCTGGCGGCGCTACGCGTACCGCGTCACCGACAACCCCGGCGGGGTCGACCCGCTGCTGCGGAACCATGTCCTCTGGCACGACTGGCCGCTGGACGTGGACGCGATGAACGAGGCGGCCCGCGCCCTGCTGGGCGAGCACGACTTCGCGGCGTACTGCAAGAGGCGCGAGGGCGCGACCACCATCCGCACCCTGCAGGAGCTGAGCCTGGTGCGCGGGGCGGACGGGGTGATCACGGCCACCGTGCGCGCGGACGCCTTCTGCCACAACATGGTGCGCTCGCTTATCGGCGCCCTGCTGTTCACCGGCGACGGGCACCGGGGGCCCGAGTGGCCGGGAAAGGTGCTGGCGGCCGGGGTGCGGGACTCCGCGGTGCACGTGGTGCGGCCGCACGGGCTGACGCTGGAGGAGGTCGGCTACCCCGCCGACGAGCTGCTGGCCGCCCGGAACAAGGAGGCGCGCAACCGGCGCTCGCTGCCGTCGGCGGGCTGCTGCTGAGGCGAGCGGGGGGCGGGGGAGTACGGGCGGCCGCTACTGGTTGGCGGCCGCCGACGCCTGGGCCTCGCCGCGCCGCCGGATCTGGCGGAAGGAGAACTGGGCCAGGTCGTTGCCGGCCGCGAACACCTTGGTGTCCTTGGTCGTCACGTCCTTGCCGTTGGTGAACCCGGCGATGGTGAAGTAGGCGTACCGGCCGAGGGTGTTGGTGGTGGATCGGCAGATCGCGGAGTCGCAGAACGCCTTGACGCCCTTGCCGGGCAGCGCGGCGACGATGCTCTTCTTGTCGGCGCGGTCCTTGAAGCGCTGGGCGTCGGTGTCGTTGTCGAAGACGGCGACGCCCACGGTGACGGCCACGCCGTCCTTCACGTAGCTGACCCGCATCAGCCGGGTGCACTTCCCCGCGGCGAGGGCCTGGGCCAGGGTGCCGCCGGCGCCGGACGCGCAGTCCTTGCTGTCGCTGGTGGCGCCCTTCTTGTACACCGTCTCGCCCATGGTGAGCTGGGTGCCGGGGAACAGGGTCTCCGGGCTCAGCGGGGCGGTGTCCTTGTTGGCGCTGGCTATGAAGTCCTTCGGGTCCAGCGGCGGGGGCGCGCTGGTCGGGGCGAAGGAGGGTGCCGTGGTCGCCGTGCCGCCCGGCAGGGACGCGGTCGCGGGCAGGCTGGAGGGGCCGCCCGCCTGGCTGTCCCCGCCCGCGTTCGACACGGCCATGGCGACGGCGGTGCCTATCGCGCCCGTGGCGAGCACGCCGCCCGCGATGAGCAGCACCTTGCGACGCTTCTTACGGTTCTCCGAGGCGTCCGCGAGCGCGGCCCAGTCCGGGGTTCCGTCGTCGTCGCCGCTCTTCCACGGCTGCTGGGATTGAGGTGTCCAAGGGTCCCACTGAGACTGGGGACCCCCCTGCCCGTAACTCATGGGGCGCATCTTAGAGGGGGCCGCGAGGTCCCGGCGCGCCCGAGGGGAGCGGGTACGGAGACGATACGGGGACCTTCGGCGCACGGGGGAACATTGCGGCCGGCAGGATTTCCGGCAAGCTCGTTTTGACCCGTCCGGGGGCGGCCCGGTAACCTGGCTCCTCGTTGTGTATTGGCTTGCTCATTCTCACGGGACGGGCCCTTACACCGGTCCACCGGGCCGATGACCAGCGATCAGCACGCGGTTGCGTCACCGCAGTGCGATCGAGGCTGTCGTGATCGTTTCGGTGACCTGTTCAGGACCATTCACTCGAAGCGAAGGCTACGAACCGTGCGTACGTACAGCCCCAAGCCCGGCGATGTGACGCGCCAGTGGTACGTCATCGACGCTCAGGACATCGTCCTGGGTCGTCTCGCCACCACCGCCGCGACCCTTCTCCGGGGCAAGCACAAGCCGATCTACGCGCCGCATGTCGACACCGGTGACTTCGTCATCGTCGTCAACGCCGACAAGGTGCACCTGTCCGGCAACAAGCGGACCCAGAAGATGGCTTACCGCCACTCCGGCTACCCGGGTGGTCTGCGCTCCGTCCGTTACGACGAGCTGCTGGACAAGAACCCCGAGAAGGCCGTCGAGAAGGCCGTCAAGGGCATGCTCCCCAAGAACTCCCTTGGCCGTCAGATGCTCTCGAAGCTGAAGGTCTACAAGGGTGACCAGCACCCGCACGCTGCCCAGCAGCCGGTGCCGTTCGAGATCACCCAGGTCGCGCAGTAATTCCGGCCACCCTTTAAGACTGAAGAGAATCTGAGGAGAATCGTGGCCGAGACCACCCCCGAGCAGCCGCTCGAAGAGACTGAGCTCGTCGACATCGAGAGCTACACCACCGAGACCGAGCTCCCCGTCGAGGGCGAGTACACGTCGGAGTCCCTCGCGTCCCGCTTCGGCGAGCCCCAGCCGGCCGCCGGCCTGGGCCGCCGCAAGAACGCCATCGCCCGCGTCCGGATCGTTCCGGGCACCGGCAAGTGGAAGATCAACGGTCGCACCCTCGAGGACTACTTCCCGAACAAGGTGCACCAGCAGGAAGTCAACGAGCCCTTCAAGGTGCTCGAGCTCGAAGGCCGTTACGACGTTGTCGCCCGCATCGCGGGTGGCGGTGTCTCCGGTCAGGCCGGTGCGCTCCGTCTCGGTGTCGCCCGTGCGCTGAACGAGGCGGACGTCGACAACAACCGCGGCGCCCTGAAGAAGGCCGGGTTCCTCAAGCGCGACGACCGTGCGGTCGAGCGCAAGAAGGCCGGTCTCAAGAAGGCCCGCAAGGCTCCGCAGTACAGCAAGCGCTAAACAGCGGCGCTTCGCGCGTACTCCGAACGCCCCGGCGGCACGCCCTGTGTGCCGCCGGGGCGTTCGCTTATCTCCGCCAAGGGCGTATAACGACACAAGACGCTCAAAGTCTTGTGTGATCGGATGCTCGGGCGCATGCCATGATTCCTGGCAGCAGTGACGCTTCCTCGGGAGGACAAGTGGGACGACTCTTCGGTACCGACGGCGTGCGTGGCGTCGCCAACGCGGACCTGACGGCCGAGATGGCGCTCGGCCTGTCCGTCGCGGCGGCGCACGTGCTCGCCGAGGCGGGCACGTTCGAGGGCCATCGGCCGACCGCCGTGGTGGGCCGTGACCCGCGCGCGTCCGGGGAGTTCCTGGAGGCCGCCGTCGTCGCGGGCCTCGCCAGCGCGGGCGTGGACGTGCTCCGCGTCGGCGTGCTGCCCACGCCCGCCGTCGCCCACCTGACCGGCGCGCTCGGCGCCGACCTCGGTGTGATGCTGTCCGCCAGCCACAACGCGATGCCGGACAACGGCATCAAGTTCTTCGCCCGCGGCGGCCACAAGCTCGCGGACGAGCTGGAGGGCCGTATCGAGGCCGTCTACGAGTCGCACCGCCACGGCGAGCCCTGGGAGCGCCCCACCGGCGCCGGGGTCGGCCGGGTCCGCGACTACGAGGCGGGCTTCGAGACCTATGTCACCCACCTGCTGTCGGTGCTGCCCAACCGGCTCGACGGGCTGAAGATCGTCCTGGACGAGGCGCACGGCGCGGCCGCCGGTGTCTCCCCGGAGGCGTTCTCCCGCGCCGGTGCGACCCTCGTCACCATCGGTGCCGAGCCGAACGGCCTCAACATCAACGACGGCTGCGGCTCGACCCACCTGGACCTGCTGAAGGCCGCCGTGCTGGAGCACGGCGCGGACCTCGGCATCGCGCACGACGGTGACGCCGACCGCTGCCTGGCCGTGGACCACACCGGCGAGGAGGTCGACGGCGACCAGATCCTCGCGGTGCTGGCGCTGGCGATGCGGGAGCGTTCCGCGCTGTCCGCCGACACCGTCGTGGCCACCGTCATGTCCAACCTGGGCTTCAAGCTCGCCATGGAGCGGGCCGGCATCCGCCTGGTGCAGACGGCCGTCGGCGACCGGTACGTGCTGGAGGAGATGAAGGAGCACGGCTACGCCCTCGGCGGCGAGCAGTCCGGGCACGTCATCATCCTGGACCACGCCACCACCGGTGACGGCACGCTGACCGGCCTGCTGCTGGCGGCTCGGGTCGCCGAGACCGGCCGGGCGCTGCGCGAGCTGGCGTCGGTGATGGACCGGCTGCCGCAGGTGCTGGTCAACGTCCCGGACGTGGACCGCTCCCGGGTGGGGACCTCGGCCGACCTCGCGGCCGCCGTGGGTGAGGCCGAGCGCGAACTCGGCCAGACCGGGCGGGTGTTGCTGCGCCCCTCGGGCACGGAGCCGCTGGTGCGGGTGATGGTGGAGGCCGCCGACATCGACCAGGCCCGCACGATCGCCGGACGGCTGGCGGACGCGGTCAAGTCGGCGCTGGGCTAAGCCGCTTCGGGCGTCCCGCGCTTCGTGTCCTTCCCCGTCTTCGGGCGCTTCCCGCCCATCCTGGCCCAGAACACCTTCTGGGCCAGGAGGGTCAGCGTGCCCGCCACCACGATGCCGAACAGGTTCAGCAGCAGTTGCTCGCTGGAGCCGACGGTCTGCGTGGTGTCGCCGTAGGCGAGGGCCACGGCGGCGTTGGCGGCGGCCGGGACGGTGGTGACCGAGATCGCCACGCCGACCAGGGCGCCGGACTTGGCCGAGGTCAGGGAGAGCGTCCCCGCCGCGCCCGCGAGCAGCGCCACCACGAACGAGAAGGCGTCCGGCGCGTACACGAACCCGGTGTTGGGCCGGTCGCCCTCCAGCTTGCCCTCGCTGAACAGTCCGGCGGCGTCCATCAGCACGCTGAAGCCGACGGTGAGCGCCATCGCCACGGCGAAGCCCACCACCAGCGCGATCAGCGAGCGTGCCGCGAGCCGCGGCTTCCAGCGCACCAGGGCCGTACTGATCCCCGCCAGCGGCCCGAACTCCGGGCCCACCGCCATCGCGCCCACGATCAGCACCGCGTTGTCCAGCACGACACCGCAGGCGGCGATCATCGTGGCGATGGCGAGGAAGGCGACGTAGGTCACCGAGAGGGTGGACTCCTCATGGGTCTCCTCGACCAGGTGCTGCCACAGCACGGCGTCCGCGGCCTCGCCGGGCGCCTCCTCCTCGGCGCGGTCGGCGCGCGTCGACAGCGACAGGTCCACGTTGTCCGCGGCGATCGAGCCGGTGCGGTCGATGCCGAGTTCCTGGAGCCGGGAGAGCAGGCCGTCGGCCGCCTCCCGCGCGACGTCGCACATCACCACGTCCCCGGCCGGGTCGCGGGCGGCGCCGGGCAGGACGACGAGGTGGACGGCGCCGACCGTGGACTCGATCAGGCGCACCACCTCGTCCGTGCGGTCGGACGGGACGATCAGACGCAGATGCAGCATGCGCCCATCCAACCCCGTCCCCGCTACAGCTTGCGCAGGCGCAGGCGCTGCACGGTGTGGTCGGGGCCCTTGCGGAGCTGGAGGGTGGCCCGGCCGCGGGTGGGGGCGATGTTCTCGGTCAGGTTGGGCTTGTTGATGGTCCGCCACAGCGTGCGCGCGTAGTCCACCGCCTCCTCCTCCGAGACCTGGGTGTATTTGCGGAAGTACGAGGAGGGGTCCTGGAACGCCGTCTGGCGCAGCTTCTTGAACCGCTCCAGGTACCAGCGCTCGATGTCCTCGCCGCCGGCGTCGACGTACACGCTGAAGTCGAAGTAGTCGGCGAGACCGACGCGGGTGCGGCCGTCGCTGCCGGGCAGGGCGGGCTGGAGGACGTTGAGGCCCTCGACGATGAGGATGTCCGGGCGGCGCACGGTGAGGCGCTCGCCGGGGACGATGTCGTAGATGAGGTGGGAGTAGACCGGTGCGGTGACCTCGTCCTTGCCGGCCTTGATGTCGGCGACGAAGCGGGTCAGGGCGCGGCGGTCGTAGGACTCGGGGAAGCCCTTTCTGGACATCAGCCCGCGGGCCTGCAGCTCCTTGGTCGGCAGCAGGAAACCGTCCGTCGTGACCAGCTCCACGCGGGGGTGCTCGGGCCAGCGGGAGAGCAGGGCCTGGAGCAGGCGGGCCACGGTGGACTTGCCGACGGCGACCGAGCCCGCCACGCCTATGACGAAGGGGGTGCCGGACTGGGAGCCCTTCTCGCCCAGGAAGGTGTTCAGGGCGCCTCTGAGGCCGTCGGTGGCGCCGACGTAGAGGTTGAGCAGCCGGGAGAGCGGGAGGTAGATGTCCCGCACCTCGTCGAGGTCGATGACATCGCCGAGGCCGCGCAGCTTCTCCACCTCCTCGGCGGTGAGCGGCTGCGGCGTCTTGTCGCGCAGCGCGCTCCATTCGGCGCGGGTGAGATCGACGTAGGGAGTCGCCTCCGGCCTGTGCCGGTGGGCGCTCCGGGGCATCGCGGAGACCGGTGAGATCACATTCCATTGTTAACGCTGTTTGAACGGGCGTGGAGGTGGGGTCGGTCACGTCCGGGCGATGAAAGGTGTGAGCGTCGTGTGTGGCAGGGTCGAAAGTTGTCCGGAGACGTGGGGACAACCGTTCTTACTGCTCAGTGGTCGTGTGAACGTGAGTTCGTACGATGCGGACACGAAGACTGGCGCTGAAATGGTGGATGGATGACCCTGAGGGAAGACGCGGTGGTGGCGGGCAAGGCCGAAGAGGAGCCCGCCGGGGAGTTGGCCACCGCACATGTCCGGGTGACACAGGCGCCCTCGGAGCCGAAGGAGGCCGCCCCGAGCATGCGGGGCAAGGGGCAGCGGCTGGCCGCGCTGGACGGGCTGCGGTTCCTGGCCGCCGTCGCGGTGGTGGTCTTCCACTTCACCGGGCAGACGCCGGACACGATGGAGCACATCTGGGGGCGCCCGTACCAGGCGATCTTCCCGGACTCGCACCGCTATCTCGCCTTCGGCCGGCTCGGGGTCGACCTGTTCTTCCTGATCAGCGGCTTCGTGATCTGCATGAGCGCCTGGGGCCGGTCGCCGCGGGACTTCTTCATCTCCCGCGTGACCCGGCTGTACCCGATGTACTGGATAGGCGTGCTGGTGTCGGCGGCCGTCATCTACCTCTTCGACACCCCGATGGGTCACCCGAACCCGCGGGTCGTCTTCGCCAACCTCACCATGCTCCAGAAGCCGCTCGGCGTGGACAACCTGGACTCGGTGTACTGGACGCTCTGGCCGGAGCTGTGCTTCTACCTGACGTTCTCGATCGTGGTGTGGAAGGGCCTGACCTACACCCGCGTCGCCGTGTTCGCCGGTATCTGGACGGTCGCCGCGGTGCTGGCCCCGGCCGCGCATCTGCCGCTGCTGACCGTGCTGGTCAACCCGGTCTCCGCGCCGTTCTTCATCGCGGGCATGGCGTTCTACCTGATGTACCGGTTCCGGGCGACCCCGCTGCTGTGGGGGATCGTGCTGATGGCGTGGCTGCTGGCGATGCACTTCATCCTCACCCCGCACGGCGGCCGGCTGGACTGGGACACCTGGCACCCGTGGCGCGGCTGGCTGGTGCTGACGATCACCGGCTTCTTCGCGCTGATCGCCGCCATCGCGCTCGGCTGGACCAGCCGCATCCAGTGGCGGTGGCTGAGCGTGGCGGGAACGATGACCTTCCCGCTGTACCTGCTGCACGACGTGATCGGCCTGACCGTCGCCCACCACTTCGGTGACCGGATGGACCCCCGCCTGCTGGTGGTGTCCACGGTGGCCGCGCTGGTCCTGCTCGCCTATCTGGTGCACCGGCTCGTGGAGCGCCCGATCGCGAAGTACATGCGCCGCTGGCTCAACAGCGCCTCCTTCGGCCTGGAGGCCCCCGCGGTACGCCGCGGCTGAGCCCGGAAGGGGGCATCGCGTGGACGACGTTCACGCGGTGCCCCCTTTTTTTGTCCCTTCGGGCTTCGTACCCGAGTGAAAATTTCCGAATCCGGGCACGCGGAAGCGGTTTTGGACCGCTGACGGACCGTAGGCTGCGGCACATGTGCGGAATCGTGGGATACGTAGGGGCGCAGTCGGCGCTCGATGTCGTGATGGCCGGGCTGAAGCGGCTGGAGTACCGGGGCTACGACTCGGCCGGTGTCGCGGTGCTCGCGGACGGCGGCCTGGCCACGGCGAAACGGGCCGGGAAGCTGGTCAACCTGGAGAAGGAGCTGGGCGAACACCCGCTCCCGGCCGGCACCACCGGCATCGGGCACACCCGCTGGGCCACCCACGGCGGCCCGACGGACGCCAACGCCCATCCGCACCTGGACAACGCGGGCCGGGTCGCGGTCGTGCACAACGGCATCATCGAGAACTTCGCCGTACTGCGCGCGGAACTCACCGAGCGCGGCCACGACTTGGCCTCCGAGACGGACACCGAGGTGGTCGCGCACCTGCTGGCGGAGGAGTTCTCCGTGAGCGCCGACCTCGCGGAGGCGATGCGGCTGGTGTGCCGCCGCCTGGAGGGCGCGTTCACCCTTGTCGCGGTGCACGCCGACGAGCCGGACGTGGTCGTGGGCGCCCGCCGCAACTCCCCGCTGGTGGTGGGCGTCGGCGAGGGCGAGACGTTCCTCGCCTCCGACGTGGCCGCGTTCATCGCGCACACCCGCGAGGCCATCGAGCTGGGCCAGGACCAGGTCGTCGAGCTGCGCCGCGACGGCGTCACGGTGACCGGCTTCGACGGCAGCCCGGCCGAGGTCCGCGCCTACCACGTCGACTGGGACGCCTCGGCCGCCGAGAAGGGCGGCTACGACTACTTCATGCTCAAGGAGATCGCCGAGCAACCCAAGGCCGTGGCCGACACCCTCCTCGGCCGCATCGACCGCTCCGGCTCGCTCACCCTGGACGAGGTCCGGATCGGCGCGGCCGAGCTGCGCGAGGTCGACAAGGTCGTCATCGTCGCCTGCGGCACCGCCTTCCACGCCGGGCTGATCGCCAAGTACGCCATCGAGCACTGGACCCGCATCCCCTGTGAGGTCGAGCTGGCCAGCGAGTTCCGCTACCGGGACCCGATCCTGGACGGGCGTTCGCTGGTCATCGCCATCTCCCAGTCCGGCGAGACCATGGACACCCTGATGGCGCTCCGGCACGCCCGCGAGCAGGGCTCCAAGGTGCTGGCCATCTGCAACACCAACGGCTCGACCATCCCGCGCGAGTCCGACGCCGTGCTCTACACGCACGCCGGCCCCGAGGTCGCCGTCGCCTCCACCAAGGCGTTCCTGACCCAGCTCGTCGCCTGCTACCTCGTCGCCCTCTACCTGGGCCAGGTGCGCGGCACCAAGTGGGGCGACGAGATCCGGGACGTCATCCGCGACCTCTCCCAGATCTCCGGCGCGGTCGACCGGGTCCTGGAGACCATGGAGCCGGTACGGGAACTCGCGCGCTCGCTGGCGGAGAAGGACACGGTGCTCTTCCTCGGCCGCCACGTGGGCTACCCCGTCGCCCTGGAGGGCGCCCTCAAGCTCAAGGAACTCGCCTACATGCACGCCGAGGGCTTCGCGGCGGGCGAGCTGAAACACGGCCCGATCGCGCTGATCGAAGAGGACGTGCCGGTCGTCGTCGTCGTGCCCTCCCCGCGCGGCCGTTCCGTGCTGCACGACAAGATCGTCTCCAACATCCAGGAGATCCGCGCCCGCGGCGCCCGCACCATCGTGATCGCCGAGGAGGGCGACGAGGCGGTCGTCCCGTACGCCGACCACCTCATCCGCATCCCGGCCACGCCCACCCTGCTCCAGCCGCTGGTCTCCGCGGTGCCGCTGCAGGTGTTCGCCTGCGAACTGGCCACCGCGCGCGGCAACGAGGTGGACCAGCCGAGGAACCTGGCGAAGTCGGTGACGGTCGAGTAGGGGAGCGGCCGTAGGCTCCCGGCATGAGCATCATCGGGGTCGGGATCGACGTGGCCGAGATCGACCGTTTCCGGGCGGCGCTGGAGCGTACGCCCAATCTGGCCGCCCGGCTGTTCGCCGCGGGGGAGCTGACGCTGCCGGGCGGGGAGCGGCGCGGGATCGCCTCGCTCGCCGCCCGCTTCGCGGCCAAGGAGGCCCTCGCCAAGGCGCTGGGCGCCCCCGCCGGGCTGCTGTGGACCGACGCCGAGGTGTACGTCGAGGCCAGCGGGCAGCCCCGGCTGCGGGTCAAGGGCACCGTCGCGGCCCGCGCGGCCGAACTGGGGGTGCGGTCCTGGCACGTCTCGCTCAGCCACGACGCGGGCGTGGCCTCCGCCGTGGTGATCGCCGAGGGGTGAACCATCCGGGTGCGAGGGCCCGCGATTCGGGGGCAGACTCGGACCCATGCGTACTGCGTACAGCGTGGAGACGGTACGGGCCGCCGAGCGCGCCCTGATGGCCCGGCTGCCCGAGGGCACCCTGATGCAGCGGGCGGCCGCCGGACTGGCCGCCGCCTGCGCCGAGTTCCTCGGGCGGGTGTACGGCAGCCGGGTGGTGCTGCTCGTCGGCAGCGGTGACAACGGCGGCGACGCGCTGTACGCCGGGGCCCGGCTGCGGCGGCGCGGCGCCGGGGTCACCGCCGTCCTCCTC
>NZ_WWKH01000852.1:0-10322 GCF_009865595.1 Streptomyces sp. SID1328
GGCCAGGTCCGTCCGCGTGGACCCGGCCTCGGACCTCGGACTCACCGCAGCGCAGCGCGCGGAGCAGGCCCGTGCGGGCGGCAAGCCCGGACTGTCTCAGCACCTGCGGGAGGAGCCGAAGACCCCGATCCAGGAGGAACTCGACCGCTGACCGTTCCCCGCCCCTGCGACCGCGTACAGTTCCCCGCCCCTTCAGCCCTGCGTCACTGGCCCGCACGCAAGGTATTCTCCGCTGATTCGATCATGATGAGGTCCAAGGGGAGGGCTCATGGAGGACCGTGCGGAAGCCGCGGTGGGGGAGCATGTCGAGCTGGAGTACGAGCTGACACGCGAAGACATGAGACAGGCGCTCAAGGCGCGGGCCAAGGCGTCGGGCCGTGCCCGCCGGATGCGAGGGTTCGCTCTGGTCGGGGTGGCCGCGTTCGTCGGAGCGTCGGCGGTGCCGCTGGCGAAGGGTGAGGGCCCCGATACGCGCTCGTGGGTGATCGCCGGCCTGCTAGTCGTATTGCTGTTCGTGCTTCAGCCCTGGCTCCTGGCCCGCCAGTTCCACAGAATCGCGTCCCGGAACGGGGCCTGCCGTTCCAGGGTCGACGACTCCGGGGTGACCGTCAGCAACACGGGTGGCTCCAGCCGGCTGAACTGGACCGCCGCCCCGCACTACGCCGAGACCGCCGACACCTTCGTCCTGCTCAGCGGGGACGAGAACGTCTCGTGCCTGACCGTGCTGCCGAAGCGGGGCGTGCGGGCGCCGGAAGACGTGGACGCCTTCCGGACTCTTCTGGACCGGCACATCCGCAGGCTCTGACTCTGGGCCCGGTCGCCGCAGTCCCGCAGGCGTGAGGAGCGGGGAGCCTGCCCCGCGCAAGATCCTTCTCGGACAGGCCGGCCGTTTCCGACGCTCACTCCGGAGGCACGCCTGGCCGGCGGTGTGGGCCATGAGCGGCCGGGGTACTCGGGGCAACCCACCGTGCGGGGCGCCCCGCAGGACTGCAGGCCGTCACGGCTCGACGGCAGCGAGGCACCCGGCGTCTCACATCCCTCCTGCGAGGCCTCCTATGAGCCGTCTCTTCTCTCCACTCACCCTCCGCGGCACGACGTTCCCGAACCGGGCCTGGGTGGCCCCCATGTGCCAGTACAGCTCGGTCGACGGTTACCCCCAGGACTGGCATCTGGTCCATCTCGGTTCCCTGGCGCGTGGCGGGTCCGGCCTGGTCATGCAGGAGGCCACGGCAGTGGAACCCGAGGGCCGCATCACCCCCTCCGACGCCGGCATCTGGGAGGACGGGCAGGCCGCCGCGTACAAGCGGATCACCGACTTCGTCCACGAGCAGGGAGCCGTTGCCGGCATCCAGATCTCCCATGCCGGCCGCAAGGCGTCGACGGCACCGCCCTGGGAGGGCGACGCGTACGTCGAACCGGAGGCCGGAGGATGGCAGACGGTCGCACCGTCACCGCTGCCGTTCGACGACTGGCCGGCCCCGCGGGAGCTCAGCGCGAACGACATCCGCGCCCTGGTCCGGGCCTTCGGCGAAGCCGCCGCGCGGGCGTTGTCCGCCGGTTTCGAGGTCCTGGAGATCCACGCCGCGCACGGCTATCTGCTGCACCAGTTCCTGTCACCGCTGTCCAACCACCGCAGTGACGAGTACGGAGGCGATCTCGACGGACGCAGCCGCTTCCTCGTCCAGGTCACCGACGCCGTACGGGCGCAGTGGCCGGAGGACCGTCCGCTGTTCGTACGCTTCTCGGCCACGGACTGGGCCGACGGCGGCTGGACCCCGGAGGAGACGGTCGAGCTGTCGCGGCACCTGGTGGCCCACGGCGTCGATCTGGTGGACATCACCAGCGGTGGGCTCGTCCACAACGCCCGGATCGAAGTGGAGCCCGGCTACCAGGTGCCCTTCGCCCGAACCGTCCGCGAGGGCGCGGCCCTGCCCGTCTCCGCGGTCGGTCTGATCACCGCACCGGAGCAGGCCGACCAGATCCTCGTGGACCGCTCGGCCGACGCGATCATGCTCGCTCGCGAACTGCTGCGCAACCCGACCTGGCCGCTCCGCGCGGCCTACGTGCTCGGTGACGACGTCCCGTGGCCGAAGCAGTACCAGCGCGGCCGCCTACGTCATCGCTGAGGCCGTGGGTGCACGCCACCTTCGAACGATCGCGGTCACGTCATGGAACGGATGGAGAGGGGCGACCTACGTGGGTCGTGCGCCCACACCCCTTCGAGGATGCACAGTTGACGCCGCGTGTTCCGCACCGTACGGCAGTCGAGATGCGGTCTCCGAGCCGTGCTGGATATCCTTGCGGGGGACCGGGCGGAGCCGCCCGGGGCGTGGCCGTGCAGGCCCCCGTCCCGCCCAGCGAAGAGGGCGTGTCCCGCAAGCCGCCTTCGCGGCACTCACACCTCCATGGGAGGGAGTTGCGATGAGGCTCACCCACATGCACACGGTCAGGTTCACCGGAGCGGCTCTGGCCGCCATCCCGCTCGCGCTCGGTGCTCTCACATCACAGAGCAGCGCTCAGGACGCGTCTCCCAGCCCCTCGGGAACCTTCGGGCCGGGCTGCTCGGCGCTCTCCCAGAAGGCCGATACGGCCAAGGACAAGGCTGTGGACGCCGCCGCCGCGTACCCGCAGCTCAGTCAGCTCGTCTCGGCGACCGTCCGGGCGCATCTCACCGACACCCTGAACGACAAGTCCGCGATCACCGTCTTCGCGCCGAACAACGACGCCTTCAAGAAGGTGACCACGTCCCAGCTCTCCTCACTGCTCAACAACGAGGGGCAGCTCAACAAGGTGCTGACCTACCACGTCGTGGACAAGCAGATCACGCCTGATCAGCTCTCCGACGGTTCCTTCACCACGGTGGAGGGCGGCAAACTGACCACGTCCGGGTCGGGCACCGACTTCAAGGTCAACGGCAAGGCGAACATCGTCTGCGGCAACATCAAGGCGGCGAACGCCACCATCTATGTCGTGGACTCGGTCCTCCAGCCTCCGTCCTGACCCGCCCTCCGGTTCTCCGCTTCACTTGACGAGGCACGGCGTCGCACCCCTGCGCGGCCGCCGTGCCTCGTCCCGTCACCGTACGAGGGACTTGATCGGGCCGACGGCACCCTGGATATGGTGGGCGCCGGGCCCGGAGGGACTTGGGGGAAGCGGTGGCGTTCGAGCAGGAGTGGGCAGAGATGCGGGCGGCGGCGTCCAAGCGAACTGCCGTGCAGCTCAACAGTGTTCCGGCCGAGGGCGGCGGGGGCGGTGGCGGGTACGACCTCGTGGTCAATCGGGACGATCTCGGCGCCATCGGCAATGACGCGTACGAACTGCTGGGGCGGATGGGGAAAGAGGGCGACATCGCCCGTTCCGCGACGTTCGACGCGGCGACGGCGCTGACCAATGGCAACTTCGCCAGCGGTGCTGCCGTGTTGAAGGTGCACGACTTCTGGCAGACGCATGTGAAGACGCTGCTGGATGCCTGTGCGCAGATCTCCAACCACCTCGATTACAGCAAGGCGCGGCACGCCAAGGACGAAGTGAAGATCGTTGGGGATCTGGCGCAGATTTCCGCGCTCACGGACTACATGAAATAGGGCTCGGGGGAGCGCGCTACATGCTGAAGTACGAGGACATCATCGACGCCCCGCTGGGGAAGCTGAAGGCCGCCGCCGACGACTGGTCGGAGATGGCCGGGAAGCTGGACAAGCTCGCCGCCGACGCCGCCAGCGGGATGAAGGCGAAGGCGGACAAGGCCGACTGGGAGGGCGTCAACGCGGGCGTCACCAAGGCGTTCATCGGTAAGACCGTCAAGGAGTTCGAGGACGCCGCAGCGGAGGCCAAGGGCGTGAAGCTGGTCCTCGAAGACGGTTACACGGCCATCAAGCGGGCCCATGACGACCTGGTCAGCATCCGGGATCACGAGGGGCCCGCGGCCGGCATCCGTGTGGACGGCAAGGGCAAGGTCACGGCGCGGAAGCCGTTGTCCGAACTGCACATGGCGCGGCACGATCCCGACTACATCGACCTCATCGGGCAGGAGAGGAAGAACATCGAGTCGTGGCAGAAGAGGATCGACCTCATCGTCGACAACTGCAACGACACCGACCTCGCCCTCAAGAACGCCCTCGAGGCCAACGTCACCGACCGCAAGGACTTCAGCGCTCCCACGTACACCAAGCTGGACCAGGAGGAGGCCGCCCGCGCCGCCGCTCTCGCCGCCAAGGGCCGTGACCTCACCCACGCCGAACTCCAGCAGCTCGACGAACTGTTGAAGGACAACAGTTCGTCGACGGAGTTCGCCAAGGACTTCTACGGGAAGCTCGGCCCCGAGAAGTCGCTCGCGTTCTTCGGCCAGCTCTCCACGGACACGTACGACTACAGCAAGGTCGACCCGGAGCGCCTCAAGGACGTCCAGGAGCTCCAGAAGAACCTGGGCCTCAACCTGGCCACCGCCTCCCACGACAAGGAATTCACCGACAAGTGGGGTCCGGAACTGCGTAAGTTGGGCACGGAGCGCATCCCGCTGGCCAAGCACGACTACGGCGGCCCGTTCGGCTACCAGCTCCTCGGCGGGATCATGCGGAACGGGAACTACGACGCCAAGTTCCTCAACCCCATCGCTGAACACGTGGCGCAGTTGCATGCCAAGGACCCGTTCATGTTCGCCGAGAACAAGAATGTGAACGGCTGGTTGAAGAACCCGTTCAACCCCTCCGGCGTGAACGGAGCCGGTTACGACCCGGCCACCGCCATGCTCGAAGCCCTCGGCAACAGCCCTGACGCAGCGAAGCACTTCTTCGCCGACCCGCCGACCGCGTACAACCAGGACGGCACGGTCGACCACGGTGCCACAGCCGCCCTCGGGAAGGACAAGGACGGCCAGGCGATCGACAACTACCTCGACTTCTTCAGCAACGAGAAGTGGGAGTCCTTCCCCGACGTCAACTCGACCGACCCGAAGGAGCACAAGGCGTCGCTCGACCAGATGCCCGATGCCCTCGGCCACGCCCTGGAGGCGGCGACGCTCGGCTATCCGGCCGGGCACCCCGACGCCCATGTGGTGCGGGACGCGGACAACGCCGCGATCATGCAGAAGGTCATGGAGAAGTACGGCTCCGACCCCGAGCTGCTCAAGAAGCATCACGAGGCTATGGCCGACAGCCTGGGCACCATGGGCGCCGGCTACATCGACGACATCAACTGGGCGCTGGACAAGAATGATTCGGAGAGCCTGTTCGCGCCGGGCAAGAATCCGGACGCGCATCTCAACTTCTTGGACACCGTGGACGGGAACGGACGAAGCGTCGTACGCGGCTTCCTCAGCACCATGGGTCAGCACCCGGACGCCTACGCGACGCTCTCGACGGCGGAGCAGGCATACACCCGGAGCGCACTGGAACACACGGTGGGCCCGGACGGGAAGATCGACGATAAGACCGCGGCCATGGCCAGAGCGACCATGCGCACCGGCGCCGAGGTGCAGGGCATGCTCGACCAGTCCCGGGCGGACCAGGTGGAGGCGACGAATCTCAAGACCCACGAGGACTACGAGAAGGCGGTGGCCAAGCGAGCGGGCTGGGTGGAGTTCGGGGCCACGGCCGGCCTCGCGGCGGGCGTCGCCTTCCTCCCCGCTACCGCGGCTGTGGGAGCCGCCGCCGTACTCATTCCGCTTGCGACCGACACCGCGAGTGGGGCTGCGGAGCAGGTCATCGGCCAGATGGTCGGTGACGCCGCCGACGGCTCGGTGGATGCGCACAAGGAGAAGATCGACGACCTCAACGATACCCAGAGGAAGAAGATCTACTCCGCCGGGGAGAGCATGGCAGAGGCCCCGATGGAAGACTTCTTGAAGCGTCATGGTGTGGGCCATGAGGACAGGTTCTATGAGGACCTGCACGAATCCATGGTGATCGGTTACGGGGTCGGTAACGACCGGGAGAACCAGCAAGGCAACGACCCGGAGACCGGATGATGCCAGTGTGCGGCCGAGGACACATGAGGATACGGACAATGATCAGTCATAGGTCGCTACGTGGGGGACTGCTTTCCGCAGTCGTGGCCGGCTCGTTGCTTCTCGGGGCCACGGGATGTGGAGGTGACGGGGACAAGAATGGCCTTCCGAAGGACTATAAAGTCGTTGCGGGGACGGAGCTCTGCGGTGGCAACGCCATTTCCGCCGACGCCTCCAAGTCGCTGAAGGTGATCACGGGGTCGTCTCGCTTCGAGGCCTCCTCGAAGGATTCCACCGTTGTGGAAGCCGCGGCGAATCTTGCCCTGGCAACGCCGGCTCTTACCTCTGGTTCGGAGGACATCTGCCGTGTCTTCACCCCCATCGGCAGCACACCGCATTTCAATCTCAGAGTCACCTGGAGCCTGGCCGAAGGCGCCCCGAACGGTACCCCTTCCCCGAAATTCACCGTGCTGAAGATGGGAGAGGAGACCCTGGCAGGGACGGAGAAGGCGTACGTCTTTTTCGCCTGCCGGAGCGACAAGTTGGTCGGCTCGTTGGGAGAGGCTCACATTGTGATCGGCGTGGAGCGCGGAGGCATGCCGAGGGATCCTCAGGACAACGTGGAAGCGTTGAAGGATGCCTACGCCACCGTCGCCCACTCCTACTCCCTCGCCATGGCCAAGGAACTGCGCTGCGAGAAGAACGGCGGGCTCCCCGCGAAGCCGGTGCTGGACCCCGCCTAGCCGCTGGCGTCGGGGACCTACGCCGCCATCTTCTGGTTGTGCGACTTGCCCGTCGTCGGGTGCTGGGACTCGGGGTACTGGGCGGACACCGTGTGCCGGATCTTCTTGCGCAGGGCGGTCGGGCGTATGCCGTGGGTCTCGTTGTGGGCCGTCTGCAGGGCGCGGCGGCGGTTGGTCTCGTCGATGGCGCGGGCCATCGAGGGGGTCAGCCGGTTGGCGTACATGTGCACCTCGCCGCTGACGTTGCGCGCCGCGCGGCCGATCATCTGGATCAGCGCCGTGTCGTTGCGGAAGATCCCGTCCTGGTCGGCGTCGAGGATCGCGACCAGCGAGACCTCCGGCAGGTCGAGTCCCTCGCGCAGGAGGTTGATGCCCACGAGGACGTCGTACTCGCCCCGGCGCAGGTCGGCCAGGAGCTCGACGCGGCGCAGGGTGGTCACGCCGGAGTGCAGATAGCGGACGCGGACTCCCTGGCTGTCGAGGTAGTCGGTCAGCTCCTCCGACATCCGCTTGGTCAGCGTCGTCACCAGGGTCCGCTCGCCCCGGGCGGACCGCTGCCGGATCTCCGCGAGCAGGTCCTCCATCTGGCCGGCGGTCGGCTTGACCGTCACCTCCGGATCGAGCAGCCCGGTCGGCCGGATGATCTGCTCGACGACGGCGCCCCGCGCCGCGGTCAGCTCGAAGCGGCCCGGCGTCGCGGACAGGTAGACCCGCTGCGGGCAGCGCGCGGCGAACTCCGACCACGTCAGGGGGCGGTTGTCCATTGCGGACGGCAGTCGGAAACCGTGCTCGACCAGGGTGTTCTTGCGCGCGGCGTCACCGTGGCTCATGCCGGAGAGCTGCGGCACCGTGACGTGCGACTCGTCGATGACGACGAGCATGTCCTCGGGGAAGTAGTCGAGCAGCGTGGACGGCGGTGCGCCGGGGGCGCGGCCGTCCAGGTGCCGGGAGTAGTTCTCCATCCCGGAGGCGACCTGGGTGTGCCGGATCAGCTCGATGTCGTACTCGGTACGCGTCTGCAGACGGTCGGCCTCGAGCAGCTTGCCGGCCCGGATCAGCTCCGCGACGCGCTCGGCCAGCTCGGCCTGGATGGAATCGGCCGCCGTGCGCATCCGCTCGGGGCCCGCGAAGTAGTGGGTGGCGGGGAAGACGCGGGTGCGGTCGATGACCTCGCGCACCTCACCGGTCTCCGGGTCGGCGACGGTCAGCCGTTCGACGGTGTCGCCGAACATCTCCACCCGCAGCATCGTCTTCTCGTACGCGGGGTGGATGTCGATGGTGTCGCCGCGCACGCGGAACCGGCCCGCGGCCGGCTCGCCGTCGGTACGGGTGTACTGGATGTCGACCAGCGCCGCGAGCAGCTCCTCCCGGTCGACGGTGTCGCCCACCGCCAACTGGAACGAGCGGTCGAGGTAGGACTGGGGCGTGCCGAGGCCGTAGATGCAGGACACGGACGCCACCACGATCACGTCACGGCGGCTGAGCAGCGACCAGGTCGCCGAGTGCCGCAGCCGGTCGACCTCCTTGTTGGAGACCGACTCCTTCGCGAAGTACGTGTCGGTGCTCGGGGCGTACGACTCGGGGCGGTAGTGGTCGTAGAAGGAGACGAAGTACTCGACCGCGTTGTGCGGGAACAGCTCGCGGAGCTCGTTGGCGAGCTGGCCGGCGAGGGTCTTGTTCGGCGCGAGCACGAGGGTGGGGCGCTGGAGCTTCTCGATCAGCCAGGCGGTCGTCGCGGACTTGCCGGTGCCCGTGGCACCCAGCAGCACCACGTCGCTCTCCCCGGCGCGGAGGTGCTTCTCCAGCCCGGCGATCGCCTGCGGCTGGTCTCCGGACGGGGTGTGGGGGGAGACCACCTGGAACGGCCGGCCGGCGCGTATGACCTGGTCGGCGGTGTGCTCGGCCAGGGTGATCCGCCGGTTCTCGGACGGGAATGCCATGGTTCGCTCCTGAACTTGAAGTAACCGCACAGAAGCGGACAAAAGCTACTCAGACTCCGTCCATTTTGCGTGTAGCATCCAATATTGTCAATGTCTAATAACTTTACGGTCGAGTTGTGTGCTACAGCACTCGGTGTCCGGGGTCAGGGCGTCGCAGCACGGCCAGCCGGTCCACCAGCAGCTCCAGCCTCCGCTCCGCGTCCCCCGGGGGCAGACGTCCTGTTCGGGTCAGGGTGGCGAGGCCGTGCAGGGAGGCCCAGAAGGTCTCCGTGAACAGGGCCGGGTGGACGCCGTCACCGGCGACCTCCGTGAGGCATTCCAGCAGGGCGGCGAATGCGTCCTTCAGGGGCTCCGGGGTGTCCTCGTGCGCGAAGGCCAGGCCGCCGTCGAGGCTGAACATGGCGTCGTAGACCGCGGGGTTGCGCTCGGCGAAGTCGAGGTAGGCGCGGGCGAGGGCGGTGACGCGGCCGCGGGGGTCGTTCGCGGTGGTGGTCGCGGCGCGCAGGGCTACGGCCATCTCCGCGGCGCCCTCCAGGGCGACCGCGCCGATGATCTCGCGTTTGCCGCGGAAGTGGCTGTAGAGGACCGGCTGGCTGTATTCGATGCGCTCGGCGAGACGGCGTGTGGTGACCGCGTCCCAGCCCTGCTGTTCGGCGAGTTCACGGGCCGTCGCCACGATGAGGCGCTCACGGACCGCCCGTTCCCGTTCCTTGCGTTGCTGTACGGACATATTTCGATGCTAGCACTGCTAGACAATCAAGCGCTGGCAGTACTAGCGTTGAATCAATCGCTAGCAGCGCTAGAAAATGGAGGGTCACCATGCTCACCGCACTCGAGGTCTTCACCACCGTGGTCGTCGGTCTGATGGTGGGGGTGGAGTTCTCCGTCGCCTTCGTCATCAACCCGATCCTCGCCGGGCTCCCTGGTGACAACGGCCTGCGCGGCCGCATCCACGGGGCCCGGATGCTCGGCGCCGTGATGCCGTTCTGGTACATCGGCTCGCTCGTCCTCGGTGCGGTGTGGGCCCTGGCCGGGCGGGATCATCAAGGCGCCGGCCTCGTCGTCATCGCCGCCGGGCTGCTGATGCTGAGCGTGATCATGTCGATCCTGTTGCTCGTCCCGATCAACAACCGCACGAAGGCGTGGACCACGGACAGCCTGCCCGAGGACTGGAAGGAGCAGATGGGCCGTTGGGACCGCTTCCACTACGTCCGCGTCGGAATCCTCGTCGGCGCCTTCGCCCTGCTGGCCGCCGCGCTCGTCTGAGGCGGGCTGACCTGGGTTTTTCCGCTTGACTCCCGCTCGCCCGCCGTACGTCCGACAATGGACACCCCGACCAAGGAGCTGAGATGTCGGAGCAATTCGCCGTCGGCGACCACGTCCGGTGGAACTCGGAAGCCGGGCATGTGCAGGGCGTCATCATCAAGAAGCACACGCACGACGTGGACTACAAGGGCCACACCCACCACGCCGGCGAGAGCGACCCGCAGTACGAGATCAAGAGCGACAAGACGGATCACGTGGCCTTGCACAAGGGGCGCGCGCTGACGAAGGTCGCGTGAACACCGTCGACGCGGTCCGCGAGGTCGTCGCCACGATCCCGCGCGGCCGGGTCGTCTCGTACGGCGACATCGGCAAGCGGATCGGCGTGGGGCCCCGGCAGGTCGGGCGGGTGATGGGCCTGCTCGGTGACGGCGT
>NZ_WWKH01000853.1:0-13553 GCF_009865595.1 Streptomyces sp. SID1328
CTGTGCGCCGTCGCGGGGCGCATTCGGGCGTGCGGCCCACAAGCGGCCGCGCTCCCGTGGGCTTCCGGGGCGGCGGGTGCGCGGTGGCCCCATGTGAAGCGGCACTGTGCGCCGTCGCGGGGCGCATCCGGGTGTGCGGCCCGCGTGCCGCCGCGCCCCGGTGGGATTCCGGGGCGCGGCGGGGTGTGCGGTGCTGGTGCCGCTGCTCTCAGGAGGCGCGTCGCTCGGGGTCGTGGTGTATCTCGACGTCCGGGGTGTCGCCGAAGGTGAGGCGGCAGGTGTCGGCGCGGTAGGTCGCCACGCCGAGCGCGGCGGTACGGCCCTCGGCCGTGAACCGGGTGGTGACGACGAGGACGGGCGAGCCGGGCAGCCGGTCGAGTTCCTTCGCGTCCTCCGCGCCGGCCGAGCCCAGCTCCACCGCGCGGTCCTGGCCGTCCAGTTCGAGCCGCTGGAGTTCGCGCAGCACCGCACGGGCGCGGGCCGGTCCGGAGGGCGCGTCGATCGCGCTCAGGTCGGGCACCGAGGCGGCCGGGACGTACAGCAGCTCGGTGGCGACGCGCCGGCCCTGTGACATCCGGAACCGGCGTACGAGATGCACCTCTTCGGTACCGGTGTCCAGGGCGGCCGCGACCGGGGCGGGCGGTACGGCCCGCTCGCAGTCCATCGGCTGCCAGGCGTCGTCACCGGTGCCGGGCCAGGTCTGCCGCCCGGTGCCGAGGGCGACGCCGACGCGCGGCGGCGCGACGGTCGTACCGACACCCCGGCGGCGCTGCAGCCGTCCCTCCAGCTCGAGTTGCTCCAGCGCCTGGCGGAGCGTGGCGCGGGCGACGCCGAACCGGGCGGCGAGATCGCGCTCGTTCGGCAGGATCTCACCCACCGAGAACTCGGAGTCCAGTGCCTCGCTCAGTACGGTCTTGAGGTGCAAGTACTTCGGCTCCGGCACCGTTTCCAGTTGCGTGGTCCCCACCCTGTCCTCCGCGAGTGCCGTGCTCCGGCGGTTTTGGCGCCCTTGTTTATTAAAGGTTGTTGCAGTTCTTTGCGACCATAGGGCGGCCCTGATGCTTGGTCAAGACCAATTGTCCCATCCCTGCCCACTCGCCCGGTGCCCGGGTGACCGAGCGTTCACATGGAGTTCGCACGCCGAGGGCGTCTGTCCCCGGCGAGAACGCGCAGCTTGTCGGGGTTGCGGATGATGTAGACGGCGCTGATCGCGCCGTCGGTGATGCCGAGCTGGAACAGGGTGTCCGGCCTGCCCTCGGACAGCACGAGCACCGCGACACCGCCGTTCACCTCGATGAACCGGTGGGTCATGTCGGGCAGCAGGTTCTTCGAGGACACCCCGGCCAGGAAGCGCCCCACCTTGTCGGCGGTGAACAGCACCCGCACCGGGGCCTTGGCCTTGCCGCCGCTGTCGCCGACCAGACGGGCGTCGGGAGCGAGCAGGGACATCAGCCCGTCGAGGTCACCCTCCGTGGCCGCCGCGAGGAACCGCTCGGTCAGCTTCCGGCGCTGGACGGGGTCCACGTCGTAGCGCGGCCGGCGCTCCTCCACGTGCCTGCGGGCCCGCGCGGCCAGCTGCCGTACGGCGGGCTCGCCCCGGTCCAGCAGCTGCGCGATCTCGGCGTACGGATAGCCGAACGCCTCCCGCAGCACGAACACCGCGCGCTCCAGCGGGGACAGCGACTCCAGGACGACGAGAACGGCCACGGACACCGAGTCGGCGAGCAGCGCCCGGTCGGCGGTGTCCGGGACGGTGTCGCCGAAATCGGTGGTGTAGGGCTCGGGCAGCCAGGGACCGACGTACGCCTCGCCGCGCGACTTGACCTGCCGGAGCCGGTCCAGGGCCAGCCGGGTGGTGACGCGGACCAGGTAGGCGCGGGGTTCGCGGACCTCGGCGCGATCGGCGCGGGACCAGCGCAGCCAGGCGTCCTGCACCACGTCCTCCGCGTCCGCGACGCGGCCCAGCATGCGGTAGGCGACGCCGGTCAGCAGCGGACGGTTCTCTTCGAAGACATCGATCGCGGTCTCGGTCGTCACGGTTCCCATCCCATCCCGGCGCACCCGCCGGTGTCCAGACGAATTCGGTCGTTCCTGGCGCGTTGCGGAGCCCGGCGGGGCGGCACCGGGCGGTGCGGGCGAAGGTCTAAGATCATTCGCTCGTACGCCGTCGAGCAGGGGGAATGCCGTGAGCATCCGGGACGCAGTCGTCACCGCCGCAGGTGACCGCATCCGCTGGGTGGAGCTGCCGGGGAGCGACGCGCCCCGCGTCTATCTGCACGGTCTGGGTGCCACGGCGGCCGCCTACTTCGCCGAGGCGGCCACCCATCCGCTGATCGCCGGGCACCGCACGCTCCTGGTCGACCTGCTGGGACACGGTCTGAGCGACCGGCCGCACGACTTCGACTACAGCCTCGAGTCGCACGCCGGGGCGCTGGCCGCCGCGCTGGCCGGGGCCGGGGTGACGGGGGCCGAGGTGATCGCGCACAGCATGGGTGGTGCCGTCGCGATCGTGCTGGCCGACCGGCACCCGGAGCTGGTGTCCCGGCTGATGCTGATCGACGCGAACCTCGACCCGGTGGAGCCCGCCAGGGGCGCGCCCGGCAGCGCCGGTATCGTGGCCTACTCGGAGGCGGAGTTCACGGACGGCGGGTGGGAGGAGGTCCGGGACCGGGCCGGCGCGTTCTGGTGGGCCACCATGCGGCTGACCGACCGTACGGCCCTGCACCGCAGCGCGGCCGGGCTCGCCCGTGGCACGGTCCCGACCATGCGGGAGCTGCTGGTGCGCCTGGACGTTCCGCGCACCTTCCTCCGCCCCGAGGCCGACGGACCACTGCCCGGCGAGGCCGGGCTGCGGGAGGCGGGGGTGTCCGTGGTCACGGTCGCGGACTGCGGGCACAACGTCATGCTGGACGCCCCCGAAGCCTTCGCCAGCCTGGTCGCGGCGGCGCTCGCGGCCTGAGATCAGCGGAGTTCCGCGACACGGCGCGAAGGGCTACCCGCCGGTAGTAATTGCTGACAAGCTGTCTACGGCGTCCGTCAGCAGCCGTACCGAGGAGCTTCGTATGTCCGCCACCGTCTCCTTCAAGGTTCCCGCCCCGGCCGGGACGAAGGATGTGACCGTCTCGTACCAGCGGGTGGGGCGGGGTGATCCGCTGGTGCTGCTGCACGGCATCGGGCACCACCGGCAGGCGTGGGACCCGGTGGTGGACATCCTGGCGACCGAGCGCGAGGTGATCGCCGTGGACCTGCCCGGCTTCGGCGCCTCGCCGGACCTGCCCGGCGGCCTCGCCCACGATCTCCCGACGATCAACTCCGTGCTGGGCGCGCTCTTCGAGGCGCTGGACCTGGACCGCCCGCACGTGGCCGGGAACTCCCTCGGCGGGCTGCTCGCGCTGGAGCTGGGCCGGGAGAAGGCCGTACGGTCCGTCACCGCGCTGGCCCCGGCCGGGTTCTGGACCGAGGCCGAGCGGCGGTACGCCTTCGGGGTGCTGCTCACCATGCGCGGGCTTGCCCGGCGGCTGCCGCTGCCGGTGGTGGAGCGGATGTCCCGCAGTGCGGCCGGCCGCACCGCGCTGACCAGCACCATCTACCGGCGTCCCGCACGGCGGGCCCCGGAGGCGGTGGTCGCGGAGACGCTGGCGCTGGCCGGGGCCACCGCGTTCGAGGCGACGCTGCGCACCGGCACCACCGTGCGGTTCACCGACCCGCTGCCCGGCGTCCCGGTCACCGTGGCGTGGGGGGCGCACGACCGGATTCTGCTGCGCCGCCAGGGGGTGCGGGCCAAGCGGATCATCCCACACGCCCGGCTGGTCCGGCTGCCCGGCTGCGGACACGTCCCGATGAACGACGACCCGGCGCTCGTCGCCCGCGTCATCCTCGACGGCAGCAGCCGCGCGGCCGGGGCCTGACGTCCCGTACCCTCGAAGGCGTGTCGCGCACCGGCGTCATCCCCCGGAGCGCGGCACGCCAACTGCGGTGCTGAGCAGTGACTTTGACGGGTCGTCCACTGGTGGTGGAAAGTGCGACGAACTCGGGCACAACGACGCTTTACCCATCGGTCACAGAGCGTTCGTGATCACGCAACACCATTCCTGCACAGTGGCCGCATGACTGCGGACATCTCTCGAACGCACCGTAAATCGACGCCGGGCGCGATCCGGACCCGGCACGGGCGTCCCGTGCACCACTGGCGGCGGGACCTCGTCGAACTCGCGGCCCTGTTCACGGCCGTCGCGGTGGCCGACGCGGTGGCGAACCTGATCGGGCACGGCCCCGACGGTCCCGCCCTGCTGCTGATCTCGGCGCTCGCCCTGGCCGCGACGGCCGGGTTCCACACCTGGTGGGCCCGGCGCCATGTGCACGCACCGCCCACCGGTGACACCAGCGATACCGGCGCCCGGCCGAGCGCGTCCGCGCACCCGGCCGGGCCGTCCACACAGGGAGGCACCGGCGCCCTGTGGCGGATGCGGACGACCGTACGGGACCAACCCGGCTCGCTGGCCGCGCTCTGCACGGCGCTGGCCACGCACCGGGTCGACATCCTGAGCCTCCAGACGCATCCGCTGGCCGACGGCACCGTGGACGAGTTCCTGCTGCGGGCCCCGGACGCCCTGACGGCCTCCGAACTGACCCGTGTGATCGCGGAGGCGGGCGGCAGCTCCACCTGGATCGAGCGGGCCGACGCCCACGATCTGGTCGACGCCCCCACCCGCGTCCTGAGCCTCGCCACCCGCACCGCGCTGGACGCGGCCGAACTTCCGCTCGCCCTGCGTCAGTTGCTCGGCCGGTGCACGATCCGCTCACTGCCCGCCGGCACGAGCGGCGAGCCGGTGCCCGCCGAAGGGGTGCTGGAGGACACCGTGCTCCGCCTGCGGGCGCCGGGCGGGGGCGTGCTGAGCGTGGAGCGGCCGTATCTGCCCTTCACCCCCACCGAGTTCGCGCGGGCGCGGGCTCTGGTGGAGCTGGACAGCCGCCTCGGCCCGCGCATCCCGCGCGCGCACGACGTGCTGACGCTGCCCGAGGGCAACGCGATCACCGTGCGCCGGGTCGACACCGGTGACCTGGACGCGGCCCGGGCGATGCACGAGCGCTGCTCGGACCGCACGCTCGACCTGCGCTACCACGGGCCGGTGCGCGACGCCGACCGCTATCTGAACCACCTGCTCAGCCCGCGCTTCGGCCGCACCCTGGCCGCGCAGACCGCCTCGGGCCGCCTGGTCGGCCTCGGCCATCTGCTGTGGGACGGCGAGGAGACCGAGGTCGCCCTGCTGGTCGAGGACGACTGGCAGCGGCGCGGTGTCGGCACCGAGCTGCTGGAGCGGCTGGTGCGGATGGCGGTGGAGGCGGGCTGCGCGAGTGTGTACGCGGTGACCCGCTCCGCCAACACCGGGATGGTCGCGGCGATGCGCGGACTGGGGCTGCCCCTGGACTACCAGGTCGAGGAGGGCACCCTCGTGATCACCGCCCGGCTGGAGCCGGCCCGCACCGGCGCCCCTTCGAGGCGCGACGACGAGCAGCTCCGGCTCTGACCTCCCGGTACGGCGGACGGCCCGGCGGTGACCAGCCGCCGGGCCGTCGTCATGGGAACTTCCTGTTTCGCTAACTCAGTTGACGGCTTCGAACAGCGGCACCGGCGCCGGGACCCGCTCCCCCAGCGCGCCGGACAGGTCGGCCCACAGGTCCTCGGTGTCCTCCAGGCCGACCGAGAGCCGCAGCAGCCGGTCGCCCACCCCGGCGCCGTGCCGGTCGACGGTGTCCACGATGCGGTGGCTGATGGACGCCGGGTGCTGGATGAGGGTGTCGACGCTGCCCAGGCTGACCGCCGGGGTGATCAGCCGGACGCGGGCGATCACCTCGTGCGGGTCGCCGTGCACCTCGAAGGCGACCATCGCGCCGCCCAGCTTCGGGTAGTGGACGCGGGCCACGCGCGGGTCGGCGGCGAGCCTGCGGGCCAGCTCGGCGGCGGTCGCGGAGGCCGCACGGACCCGGACCGGCAGCGTGGCCAGACCCCGCAGCAGCAGATAGCCGGCCAGCGGGTGCAGCACCCCGCCGGTGGCGAACCGTATCCGCCGCAGTTGCCCGGCGAACTCCTCGTCGCAGGCCACCACTCCGGCCATCACGTCGCCGTGGCCGCCGAGGTACTTGGTGGCGCTGTGCAGCACCAGCCGCGCGCCGTGCTCGGCCGGGCGTTGCAGCACGGGCGTGGCGAAGGTGTTGTCGACGAGCAGCGGTACGGTCCCGCAGGAGTGGGCGACGGCCCGGATGTCGACCTCGGTGAGCGTGGGGTTGGCCGGGGACTCGACCAGCACCAGACCGGTGTCGGGGCGCAGCGCCGCCGCGATCCCGGCCGGGTCGGTCCAGGTGACCTCGGTGCCCAGCAGCCCGGCGGTCAGCAGGTGGTCGCTGCATCCGTACAGCGGCCGGACCGCGACCACATGACGCAGGCCGGCGGCCGAGCGGGCGAGCAGCACGGCGCTGAGCGCGGCCATGCCGCTGGCGAACGCGACGGCGGACTCGGTGCCTTCGAGGCGGGCGAGGCCGGTCTCGAAGCGGGCCACGGTCGGGTTGCCGAGCCGGGCGTAGACGGGCGGGCCGTCGGGGAGGATGCCCTCGGCCGCGAAGGCGTCGATGCGGGCGGCCTCGTCCCGGCTGTCGTGGGAGGGGTAGGTGGTGGAGAGGTCGATGGGCGGGGTGTGCAGGCCCTGTGCGGTCAGGTCCTCCCGGCCGGCGTGCACGGCCTCGGTGGCCAGTGCCCTGCGTACGGTGTCGGCGGCGCCGTTGCTGCTCGATTCCATGACCGAAGGGTGAACACCGAACGGGTTCAGGGGGCTGAAAGCCGTGTTACGTTCGGCCGATGGACGCCTCCGTCGTACTGGACCCGGTGGATCTGCACCTGCTCCGGCTGCTGCAGAACGACGCCCGGACCACGTACCGCGATCTCGCCGCGCGGGTGGGGGTGGCGCCGTCGACCTGTCTGGACCGGGTGGCCCGGCTGCGCCGGTCGGGCGTGATCCTCGGCCATCAGCTCCGGCTGGACCCGGCGAAGCTGGGCCGCGGCCTGCAGGCGCTGCTGTCGGTGCAGGTCAGGCCGCACCGACGGGAGCTGGTCGGGCCGTTCGTGGAGCGGGTACGGGCGCTGCCGGAGGCGCGGACGGTGTTCCATCTGACCGGCCCGGACGACTATCTGGTGCATGTGGCGGTCGCCGACATGGCCGACCTCCAGCGGCTGGTGCTGGACGAGTTCACCTCGCGGCGCGAAGTGGCGCGGGTCGAGACCCGGTTGATCTTCCAGCAGTGGGAGTGCGGGCCGCTGCTGCCGCCGGGTCATGCCGAGAGCTGAAATCACCGGTGCACGGGTGACGCGGACGCGCCTCTGGTATCAGGATGGGCGCCATGTCCGACACCAAGAGCTTGCTGCCCCGTCAGGTCGCCGACGCCTATGTGGATGACCTCATCGCCCTCGACCCGGTCACCGGCACGTACCTCGGTGTGCGGGAGAGTTCCCGCCGGTTGCCCGACTACTCCCCCGCCGGCCGGGAGGCCCTGGCCGGCCTGGCGCGTACGACGCTCGCCCGGCTGGACGAGGCCGAGCGCCTGCCCGGCGCGGACAGTGACGCCGAGCGCCGTTGCGGACGGCTGCTGCGGGAGCGGCTGACCGCCGAACTGGCCATGCACGACGCGCACGAACACCTGCGCGCGGTCGGCAACATGCACACACCGGGCCACTCGGTGCGGGACATCTTCTCCGTGACCCCGCAGGAGACCGAGGAGGACTGGGCGGCCCTGGTCGAGCGGCTCCGCGCGGTCCCGGCGGCCTACGAGGGCTACCGCGCCTCCCTCGCCCTCGGTCTGGAGCGCGGTCTGTACGCGGCGCCCCGGCCGACGGCCACCTTCGTCGAGCAGCTCACCGAGTGGGCGGACACCGGCGAGGGGCGCGGCTGGTTCGAGGACTTCGCCGCGGCCGGTCCCGAGGCGCTGCGCGCGGAGCTGGACGAGGCGGCCCGCGCGGCGACGGCCTCGGTGGTTTCCTTGCGCGACTGGATGCGGGACGTGTACGCCCCGGCCGTCGCGGACGCCCCGAACACGGTGGGCCGTGAGCGGTACGCCCGTTGCGCCCGCTACTTCAACGGCACCGACCTGGACCTGGACGAGGCGTACGCCTACGGCTGGTCGGAATTCCACCGCCTGCTCGGCGAGATGGAGAAGGAGGCGCAGAAGGTGCTGCCGGGCGCCGAGACGCCGTGGGTGGCGCTGGCGCACCTGGACGAGCACGGCCGGCACATCGACGGCGTGGACGAGGTCCGGGAGTGGCTGCAGGGCCTGATGGACCGGGCGATCGCCGATCTGGACGGCACCCACTTCGAACTCGCCGAACGGGTGCGGCGGGTGGAGTCCCGTATCGCCCCGCCGGGCGGCGCTGCGGCCCCGTACTACACGGGTCCCTCGGAGGACTTCTCCCGGCCGGGCCGGACCTGGCTGCCGACGATGGGCGAGACCCGGTTCCCGGTGTACGACCTGGTGTCCACCTGGTACCACGAGGGCGTGCCCGGCCATCACCTGCAGATCGCGCAGTGGGCGCACGTCGCGGCGGACCTGTCCCGCTACCAGGCCACGGTGGGCATGGTCAGCGCCAACGCCGAGGGCTGGGCGCTGTACGCGGAGCGGCTGATGGACGAGCTGGGCTATCTCACGGACGCGGAGGAGCGGCTCGGTTATCTGGACGCGCAGATGATGCGCGCGGTCCGGGTGATCATCGACATCGGTATGCACCTGGAGCTGGAGATCCCGGCGGACTCGCCGTTCCACCCCGGTGAGCGGTGGACGCCGGAGCTCGCGGAGGAGTTCTTCCGGGCGCACAGCAGCCGTCCGGCGGACTTCGTGGTGAGCGAGCTGACCCGCTATCTGACGATGCCGGGCCAGGCGATCGGCTACAAGCTGGGCGAGCGGGCCTGGCTGCTCGGCCGGGAGCGGGCGCGGGAGCGGCACGGCGACTCCTTCGACCCGAAGGCGTGGCACATGGCGGCGCTGTCCCAGGGTTCGCTCGGTCTGGACGACCTGGTGGACGAGTTGTCCCGGCTCTGACTCGGCCGTACGGCCCTGCCCGGGTGGCGTGGCCCCCGTAACCGGCTGCTTGCTGGTGCGGGGGCCGTCGCACGAGGGAGATGGGCCGCTCATGCAGCGCAACGGGCCGGACCGACGAGCGTGGGAGACGCCCCGGGCGGCCGGGCTGGCCGGGGTGGTGTTCGCGCTGCTGCTGGCGGCGACGATCGTGCTGCTGCGGCTCGGCATCCCCGAGGGGGCCGACGCGTCCGACGCCGAGGGCTTCACGGACTCCACCCGGCGGGACGCGGTACGGGCGGCGCTGGCGCTGATCCCGTTCGCCGGCATCTTCTTCCTGTGGTTCCTGGGCGCGGTGCGCGCGCACGTGGGCGACGTGGAGGACCGGTTCCTGGCGACCGTGCTGCTGGGCAGCGGCCTGGTCTTCACCGCCACCCTCTTCGGCGCGGCCGCCTCCGCCACGGCGGTGCTGGCCGTGGCCCACCCCGCCGGCAGCGCGCCCTCGCTCGCCACCTGGGACTTCGGCCGGCATTTCGCGTACACGCTGCTGATGGACTACGCGATGCGGATGGCGGCCGTCTTCGTGTCGTCCATGTCGGTGATCGGCACGCGGATGGGCGTGCTGCCGCGCTGGCTGTCGGCGGCGGGCGCGGTGACCGCGCTGGTGCTGCTCTTCGTCTCCTCCAACGTGCCCTGGGCGGAACTGGTCTTCCCCGCCTGGTCGCTGTTGCTGAGCGTGCACATCATGCTGGCCGGCGGGCGCCGGCGGCGCGTGACCCCGGCCTGACCGGCTCACCCGATCGGCGCGTCCCGGCGCGCGGCCCCGGCACCGGCGCGCGGATGCTTGCGGCCGGGGGACGACCGGAGCAGGCCACCGGAAAGGGCGCAGCGTCGATGCGGATCGTCGTCGATCTCAACAAGTGCCAGGGATACGCCCAGTGCGCGTTCCTCGCCCCCGACGTGTTCACCATGCACGGCGAGGAGGCACTGCTCTACAACCCGCTCGCCGCCGAGGAGGAGCGGGACGCGGTCGCCCGCGCGGCCGCCGCCTGCCCGGTGCAGGCGATCACGGTGGAGGGTCTGCACGAGGGCGCGCCCGTCGAGCCCGTGCAGGCCTTCTCCGGTGCTCCCTGGGAGCCGCGCGATGGCCGCTGACTACGTGGACTGGCTGCGCCGCGAGGGCCGCATCGTGATCGTCGGCGCCTCGCTGGCCGGGCTGCGGGCGGCCGAGACGCTGCGCGCGGAGGGCTTCACCGGTTCCCTCACCCTGATCGGCGACGAACCGTACGAGCCGTACGACCGGCCGCCGCTGTCCAAGGCGGTGCTGCTGGGCAAGGCGTCCCCGCGGCACACCGATCTGCCCCGGCGCCGGCACCTGGACGCCGAGTGGCGGCTCGGGGTCCCGGCGGCCGGGCTGGACCTGACGGGCAAGCGGGTGCGGCTCGCCGACGGCGAGGAAGTGGAGTACGACCGGCTGCTGATCGCCACCGGGGTGCGCGCCCGCCCCTGGCCGGTGGCGGAGGAGGCCGAGCTGGACGGCGTCTTCGTGCTGCGCACCCGCGACGACGCGGTCGCCCTCACCGAGCGGCTGCGGGCCGGGGCGAAGCGGGTCATGGTGATCGGCGCCGGGTTCGCGGGGTCCGAAGTGGCCTCCGCCTGCCGGGAGATGGGTCTTGAGGTCACGGTCGCGGAGCGTGCGGGGGCCCCGCTGGTGGGGGCGCTCGGCGGGGTGATCGGGGCGGTCGCGGCCGACCTCCAGCTGGAGAACGGCGTCGACCTCCGCACCCGTGTCACCGTCACCGCGCTGGAGGGCGACCCGATGGGCCGGGTGCGGTCGGTGCACCTGTCCGACGAGAGCGTGGTCGAGGCGGACGTCGTGGTGGTCTCGCTGGGGTCGCTGCGCAACACCGAGTGGCTGAGCGGCTCGGGGCTCGGGGCGGGGCCGCGCGGCATCGCGAGCGACGCCGGGTGCCGGGCGTTCGACTTCCGGGGCATCGTCACGGACGACGTGTTCGTCGCCGGTGACGTGGCCCGCTCCCCGCACGCGCTGTTCGGCTACCAGTTCCTGTCGCTGGAGCACTGGGGCAACGCGGTGGCGCAGGCGGAGACGGCCGCGCACAACATGATCTGTCCTGCCTCCGACCGGCGCCCGCACATGTGGATGCCCGCCTTCTGGTCCTCGCAGTTCGGGGTGAACATCAAGTCGGTGGGCGTGCCGCCCATGGGCGACGAGCTGATGATCATCCAAGGGTCCACGGCCGAGCGCCGGTTCGTCGGCGTGTACGGGTACAAGGGCCGGATCGTGGCCGGCGTGACCTTCGACAACGCCCGCTGGCTGGAGTACTGCCAGCGGCAGATCGAGCAGGGCGCGCCCTTCCCGGTGGAGTACCCCACGGTGGACCGGGGCCCGGAGGGGCGCAAGGCGGTCCCGGCCGACTTCCCCGACCCTTCCCTGCCGACCCACGGCCCGACCGTGACCCTCAGCGGATACTCACCGGCGGACCGCCGGCTGGTCTTCACCCCCGGCCACCACTGACCGCCGTCCGGCCCCGCCGCCCCCGACGCCCCAAGGACCTGCCATGACCGAACCCTCGCTGGTGGCCCGGATCACCGACTTCGCCAACCGCGCCGACCCCTACCCGCTCTACGCCGAGCTGCGCCGCACCCCGGTACTGCACGAGGAGGACGGCGACCCGTACGTCATCTCGTCGTACTGGGACATCGAGAGCCTGCTGCACGACCCCCGGATCAGCTCCGACGCGGCGAATCTGACGGCGCCGGGCGCCGACGAGCTGAACCAGGCGGAGAACACCGGGCTGCCGCCGTCGTTCATCCGGCTGGACCCGCCGGAGCACGACCGGCTGCGGCGCATCGCCAACAGCGCGTTCGGGCCACCGCACCAGCCGCGCCGGATCGACGGCATGCGGGGCGAGCTGCACGGGATCGTCGCCGGGCTGATCGACGGACTCGCGGGCGGGACCGAGATCGACGTGGTGGACCAGTTCGCCTATCCGTTCCCGGTGACGGTGATCTGCCGGCTGCTCGGGGTGCCCCGCGAGGACGAGCCCCGGTTCCGGTCCTGGGTGGACCCGGTGGTGGCGAGCCTCGACCCGCAGACCCGGCAGGGCGCGGACCCCGACTTCGTGCGGAAGGCGCAGGAGGCGCGGACCCAGCTCGGCATGTACCTGGCCGGGCTGGCGGAGGAGCGCACCAGGGACCCGCGTGACGACATGCTGTCCGACCTGGCGGCCGGGAAGGGGCCGGACGGGGCCATGACCATGATGGAGGTGCTCAGCACGGCCGTCCTGCTGCTGATCGCCGGTCACGAGACCACCGTCAACCTGATCGCCAACGGCATGCTCACCCTGCTGCGCCACCCCGAGTACCTCCACCGGCTGCGCGAGGAGCCGGAGCTGGCGGTCAACATCGTCGAGGAGCTGCTGCGCTACGAGCCTCCGGTGCAGCTCCTGCCGCAGCGCACCTGCATCACCGACATCGAGGTGCGCGGGGTGACGATCCCCAAGGGCTCGCGGATCTGGCTGATGCTGGCCGCGGGCAACCGGGACCCGGAGCGCTTCAAGGACCCCGAGCGGTTCGACCCCGACCGGGACGACCTCCAGCACCTCGGCTTCGGCAGCGGCATCCACAGTTGCTTCGGCGCGCCGCTGGCGCGGCTGGAGGCGCAGATCGCGCTGGCCGAGCTGGCGCGGCGGCTGGAGAACCCCCGGCTGGTGGCGGACCCGCCCCCGTACCGGCCGAACGCGGTGCTGCGCGGGCCGCGCCATCTGCCCGTCGCCGTCGACGGCGTGCTGCCCTGACCCCTCAGACCCCGCGCCGGCGCAGCGACGACCCGGTGCGGTCCTTGACGACCTCCAACTGGGCGTGGATGCGGCGGCGCAGGTCGCCGACGTGGCTGACGATGCCCACGCTGCGGTCGCGTTCGCGCAGCGAGTCCAGCACGTCGAGCACCTCGTCGAGCGTCTGGTCGTCCAGGCTGCCGAAGCCCTCGTCGATGAAGAGGGTGTCGAGCCGGACCCCGCCCGCCTCGTCGGTGACCACGTCGGCGAGGCCGAGGGCGAGCGCGAGGGAGGCGAAGAAGGTCTCACCGCCGGACAGGGTCGCGGTGTCCCGCTCACGGCCGGTCCACGCGTCCACGACGTGCAGCCCGAGCCCGCTGCGCCCGCGTCCGCTGCGGTCGTCGGAGTGGACGAGGGTGTAGCGCCCGGCGGACATCAGCCTCAGGCGCGCGGTCGCGGCGGCGGCCACCTGTTCGAGGCGGGCGGCCAGGACGTACGACTCCAGGCGCATCCGGCGTTCGTTGTCCGCGCTGGTGCCGGCCGCGAGGGCGGCCAGCCGGGCCACCCGGTCGTACTCCTCGCGCAGCGGGGCGAGGCGCCGGGCGCCGTCCTCGGCGCGGGCGGAGAGGCGGTCCAGCTCGGTGGTACGGCGGGCGGCCTCGTCGCGGGCGGAGGCGGCTTCCCGCAGCCGGCGCTCGG
>NZ_WWKH01000854.1:0-7668 GCF_009865595.1 Streptomyces sp. SID1328
TTGCACCTGCATTTCCCCGCAGGAAGCGGGGCGTCTTGACTTGGACCACCAACGCGCGGCGTTCGTACCGGAGTTGTTCCGGCCGTTCGCTGTGTGATGATCATAGCGTGTGATCGCGGCGGTGCGCCACCCGAGCCGGCTCAGTCCCCTCAGTCTTCGACGCGCTCGAACCGCCACCGGTGCACCGGCCGGGACACCAGCTCCGCGTCCGGCGCCGGGAGTTCCGGCACGTCCGCGTCGTAGGCCGCGTCCCACCAGGTGACGACCAGCACCCGGTCGCCCGGCGCGCGGAAGGTCTCACGGCGCAGCGGAGTTCCGTCGAGCCGCTGCGCGCGGGCCCAGGCGAGGAGTTCCCCGCCCCGGCCCTCGGCGGCCTTCGCCTCCCACATCAGGGCGACGCTCACGGGTACAGGTTCTCCTTGCTGACCTCGTGCACATGGTCGTGGTCGTGGCTGTGCCCGTTGCCCGGCACGTGCGGGTCGGTCACCGGCAGGGAGGAGTCGGCGGACAGGTCCCAGTCGGAGGCGGAACGGTTGCGGGCGACCATCTCGGCGCCGAGGGCGGCCACCATCGCGCCGTTGTCCGTGCACAGCTTCGGGCGCGGCACGCGCAGCCGGATGCCGGCCGCCTCGCAGCGCTCCTGGGCAAGGGCCCGCAGCCGGGAGTTGGCCGCGACACCGCCGCCGATCATCAGGTGGTCCACGCCCTCGTCCTTGCAGGCGCGCACCGCCTTGCGGGTCAGCACGTCCACCACGGCCTCCTGGAAGGACGCGGCCACGTCCCGCACCGGCACCTCCTCGCCGGCCGCGCGCCTGGCCTCGATCCAGCGGGCCACGGCGGTCTTCAGGCCGGAGAAGGAGAAGTCGTACGCGGGGTCGCGGGGGCCGCTCAGACCGCGTGGGAAGGCGATGGCCGCCGGGTCGCCCTCGCGGGCGTAGCGGTCGATGACCGGGCCGCCGGGGAAGCCCAGGTCGAGCACACGGGCGATCTTGTCGAACGCCTCGCCCGCCGCGTCGTCGATGGTGGCGCCCATCGGCCGCACGTCGGAGGTGATGTCCGAGGAGAGCAGCAGCGAGGAGTGGCCGCCGGAGACCAGCAGCGCCATGGTCGGCTCGGGCAGCGGGCCGTGCTCCAGCTGGTCCACGCAGATGTGCGAGGCCAGGTGGTTCACGCCGTAGAGCGGCTTGCCGAGGGCGTAGGCGTACGCCTTGGCGGCCGAGACGCCGACCAGGAGGGCGCCCGCGAGGCCGGGACCTGCGGTCACCGCGATGCCGTCGAGGTCGCGGGCGGTGATGCCCGCCTCCTTCAGGGCGCGGTCGATGGTCGGGACCATCGCCTCCAGGTGCGCGCGGGACGCCACCTCGGGCACGACACCGCCGAAGCGGGCGTGCTCGTCGACGCTGGAGGCGACCGCGTCGGCGAGCAGGGTCGTGCCGCGCACGATGCCGACGCCGGTCTCGTCGCAGGAGGTCTCGATGCCGAGGACGAGTGGTTCGTCAGCCATTGATCTCGGTTCCTTGTACGTCTTCCAGGGAGGAAGAGGGGTCGGTCAGGCGCATCACCAGGGCGTCCACGTTGCCCGGCTGGTAGTAGCCGCGCCGGAAGCCGATGGGGGCGAAGCCGAAGCGCTCGTAGAGCTTCTGGGCGCGGGTGTTGTCCACCCGGCACTCCAGCATCACCTCGGCGCACTCGAAGGCGGTCGCGGCCCGCAGCAGCTCGGTCAGCAGCCGGGCGCCGAGACCGGTGCCCTGCTGGTCGCGGGCGACGGCGATGGTCTGCACGTCGCCGAGGTCGCCGGAGGAGGCGAGGCCGGCGTATCCGACGAGCCGGCCGTCGTCCTCCGCGACGAGGTAGCGGCGGGTGGCGCCGTCCCCGCGCGCGTGGGCCAGCTCGGACCAGAACATGCCCCGCGACCAGGCGTCCTCGGGGAACAGCTCCTTCTCCAGCTCCAGGACCCGGTCGATGTCCCACCAGCGCATCTCGCGCAGCTTCGCGGTCACTTGGGGGTGACCACCTTGTAGTTCTTCGGCACCTGGGCGTCGGGCCTGCGCAGGTACAGCGGGCGGGGCTCGTCCAGCTCCTCCCCGGCGGCCAGCTTCACGGCGGCCAGCGAGGCGAGCGCGGCGGCGGAGACGTGCTCGGGCTCGTGGACGTCGGGGAAGGTGTCCGGGTAGAGCAGCGCGCCCGCGCCCAGGGCGGGCAGCCCCGCGACCCGCTCGGCGATGTCGGCCGGGCGGTCCACGGCCGGGCCGGTGAGCCGGGTGCGGGAGTCGGCGTAGGTCGCCCAGTAGACCTCCTTGCGCCGGGCGTCGGTCGCCACGACGAAGGGGCCCTTGGTGATGTCGGCTGCGTACGCCAGGCCGTCCAGGGTGCACACGCCGTGCACGGGGACGCCGAGGGCGAGCCCGAAGGTGTCGGCGGTCATCAGGCCGACCCGCAGCCCGGTGTAGGGGCCGGGCCCGGTGCCGACGACGATGCCGGTGACGGCGTCCAGCTTGACCCCGGCGGCGGCGAGCACCCGGTCCACGGCGGGCAGCAGCAGTTCGCCGTGGCGGCGGGCGTCCACCTGGCTCGACGAGGCGACGACGTCCGTCCCGTCGTGCAGGGCGACGGTGACGGCGGGGGTGGCGGTATCCAGAGCGAGCAGAAGCACGCGAACAGCCTACGGCGCCGACGGCTCGCGCACGCCCGCCCCGGTCGGACCGTCACTGACTGCTACGGTCTGTATGAAGTAAGACATATCCCGCGAACCATGACGGGTCGGTACGAGGCAGAGGTGGCGCACGTGGCAGGGACCAGCTCGGGGATCGTGACCGGACTCGTCGCGGTGTCCGTCGGCACCGTCGGCCTCCTGGCCTACCAGGCCGACGCGACCGTCCCGGCGAGCCTGCGCGCGCCGTCGGCGAGCGCCTCACCCTCGGTGGCCGTCACCAAGGCCCCGCGCGACCGCCGCCACCCCACGGCCCTGCCGGCCGGTTCCGGCAAGGGCGAGCGGGTCGTGTACTCGGTCGACGACGACCGCGTCTGGCTGGTGAACGACCACGGCCGCGTCACCCGCACCTTCGGCGTCCGCCCCGGCGGCGTCGACCCGGCCCCCGGCTCCTACTGGGTGACCTCCCGCTCCAACGCCATCACCGGCAGCGACGGCCTCCCGGTCGAGCACGTGGTCCGCTTCACCCAGGTCGACGGCGTCACGGTCGGCTTCAGCGCCGCCACCCGCAACCAGACCGCCGAACCCGGTTCCCCCCGCACCGGCGCCATCCGGGAGACCCGCCCCGACGGCGAGGCGATGTGGCGGTTCGCCACGATCGGGGTGCCGGTGGTGGTGATCCGCTGACGGGAGCGCGCCGCTCAGGCCGCCTTGCGGTGATCCACCCCGCGTTCGACGGGATCCGGGGCCGGAGGCGGCGTGGAGATCGCCTTGGCCGCCGCACAGGACGCCAGCAGGTCGCGCATGGGGAACTGCGGGACGGGCTCGGGGCGGGCCGGGGGACGCGGAGCGGACATGGGGCGCCTCCTGAGCTGCGGGGGCGGGCGGGTTAGGCATGCCTAACCACGGGCTGGATACCATGTGACCACGCCCGGTACGTTCCGCGCAATACGTTCCCGACAGCCTGTCGGGACATCGGTGTGCCCTCAGCCCGTGAGCGAGTCCAGGCCGGCCTTCGCCCAGCGGTCCCCGAGTCCGGTGAGCGTCACGTGGCGGACCTCGTCGGTGGTGTCGCCGACCGCGCGGTGGATGAGGATCTCCAGCCGGTCGTCGGTCAGTTCCTCGACCTTGCCCTCGCCCCACTCCACGACGATGACCGACTCGGGCAGGGACACGTCGAGGTCCAGGTCCTCCATGTCGTCCAGCCCGCCGGAGAGCCGGTAGGCGTCGACGTGGACCAGGGGCGGCCCGTCGACCAGGGAAGGGTGGACCCGTGCGATGACGAAGGTCGGCGAGGTGACCGCGCCGCGCACCCCGAGCCCCTCGCCGAGCCCCCGGGTCAGCGTCGTCTTGCCCGCGCCCAGCTCGCCGGTGAGCATCACCAGGTCGCCCGCGCGCAGCAGCCCGGCCAGTCTCAGGCCCAGGTCCCGCATCTGCTCGGGGGAGGTGACGGTGAGCCGGGTCTCAGCCGGGTTGTGCGGTGCTACTGCCTCTTCCATAACCGCTTACGGTAGCTCCTGCCGGTACGGCTCCCGCGCGGGTCAGCAGGTCCGCGAGGCGGTCGGTGACGACCTCGGGGTGCTCCAGCATCACCAGGTGGCCGGCGTCCGGCACGAGCACCAGCTCGGCGTCGGGCAGCAGGTCCGCGATGGCCTCGCTGTGCTCGCTCGGCGTGACCAGGTCCCGCACCCCGGCCAGCACCAGCACCGGCATGTCCTGGAAGCAGGCCAGCGCCTCGGTCTTGTCGTGGTCGGTGAAGGCCGGGTAGAACTCCGCGACCACGTCGATCGGCGTGGACTCGATCATCCGCTCCGCGAACCGCGCGACCGCCGGGTCGATGTCCCGCCCCGCGAACGAGTACCGCTTGATCACCCCGGCGAAAAGATCCGCGGTGGCCCGGCGCCCCTTCTCCACCAGCTCCGCCTGCTGCCCGAGCGCCTTCAGCACGCCCGGCAGCACCCGGCGCACCGCGTTGACCCCGGCCACCGGGAGCCCGAAGTTGACCTCGCCGAGCCGCCCGGAGGAGGTGCCGACGAACGCGGTGGCGACGACCCGGTCCCGGATGTACTCCGGGAACTGCGCGGCCAGCGCCATGACCGTCATCCCGCCCATCGAGTGCCCCACCAGCACCACGGGCCCCTCGGGCACGGCGGCGTCCAGCACCGCCCGGAGATCCCGGCCGAGCTGGTCGATGGTGACGGGCAGCCCGTCGCGGATCTGGGCCACGCCCCGCCCGGACTCCCCATGGCTGCGCTGGTCCCAGTGGACGGTGCGGACGACGCCGCGCAGGGCGGCCCGCTGGAAGTGCCAGGAGTCCTGGCCGAGGCAGTAGCCGTGGCAGAAGACGACGGTCACCGGGGCGGGCGCCTTGCGGCCGAAGAGCCTGCGGCGGCGCGGGGAGACGTTCGGGCCGGGGTCGGGCTCGACGTCGTCGACCTCGTAGTACAGCTCGGTGCCGTCGTCGGCGACCGCCTTGCCGGGGGTGCCGCGCAGGGTGCCGTAGGGGCCGGTGGAGTCCAGCGCCAGGGCGGCCTTGCGGCGTATGTCGCGGCCGACCGTCATCCGCTCTATGGCGACCCCGGCCGCCGCGCCCGCGGCGAGGACGCCTATCGCGGCGCCGGCGAGACCGGTCGCCTTGCGCCAGCCGCCGGACGCGGCCGTCGCGGCCACCGCGTCCACCACGGCCTCCGCACTGCTCTCGCTCACGTGCCGTTCCTCCTCGCCGTACTGCCGTCAGCCGGGGCCGTGCGCCCCGGAGCTACCGGACAGTAGCGTGCCCGGTACCCGCAGGGGTCATCCGTTCACATGGACGCGGGGCACGCGGGTGCCGATCCGGGTGACGATCTCGTACGCGATCGTGCCGCACACCTGCGCCCAGTCCTCGGCGGTGGGCTCGCCCACGTCGCCGGGCCCGAACAGCACGGCCCGCGTGCCCGGCCGGGGCTCGTCGCCGCCGAGGTCGACCACGAACTGGTCCATCGCCACCCGCCCCGCGACGGTCCGCAGCTTGCCGTCGATCAGCACCGGGCCGCCGCCCGAGGCGTGCCGGGGGATGCCGTCGGCGTAGCCCAGCGGCACCAGGCCGAGGGTGGTCTCGCCGGGGGTGACGTAGTGGTGGCCGTAGCTGACGCCGTGCCCGCCCGGCACCCGCTTGACCAGCGCCAGCGACGCGCTCAGCGTCATCACCGGGCGCAGCCCGAAGTCGGCCGGGGTGCCCAGTTCGGGGCTGGGCGAGATGCCGTACATCGCGATGCCGGTACGGACGAGGTCGAAGTGGGTCTCCGGAAGGGTCAGCGTGGCCGGGGAGTTGGCGATGTGCCGCACCTCGGGCTCCACGCCCCGCTCCTCGGCGTACGCCACCATCTCCCGGAACCGGGTGAGCTGGGCGGCGATGGAGGGGTGGCCGGGCTCGTCGGCGCAGGCGAAGTGGGACCACAGTCCGGTGACCCTGATCAGCCCGGCGGCCTCGGCCTCCAGGGCGGCGCCGACCAGTTCGGGCCAGTCCTCGGGCTGGCAGCCGTTGCGGCCGAGCCCGGTGTCGGCCTTGAGCTGCACCCGCGCGGGCCGGCCCGCCTCGCGGGCGGCGTCGCTGACCTCGCGCAGCGCCCACATGCCGCTGACCGCGACGTCGAGGTCGGCCTCGATCGCCTGCCGCCAGGGCCCGCCCGGCACCCAGAGCCAGCACATGATCCGGCCCGGCAGCCCGGCCGCGCGCAGCGCGAGGGCCTCCTCCGGGGTGGCCGTGCCCAGCCAGGTCGCCCCGGCCTCCAGAGCCGCGCGGGCGCACGGCACGGCACCGTGGCCGTACGCGTCCGACTTGACGACGGCCATCAGGTGCGCGCCCCGGGCACGGGCGCGCAGCGCCCGGACGTTGGCGCGCAGGGCACCCAGATCGATCTCGGCGCGGGCGCGCAGGGGCGCGGTCGGCACAGCGGAAGTCTCGTTCATGGCGCCCCCAGTCTCTCAGAGGGCGTCGGCGGCCCCCGGCCGCACTCCTCGGCGATCCGCCGCGCTCAGTCCCGGACGACGTCCCGCCAGGCGTCGGGGAGGTGCTCGGTGATGTCCAGCGCGGCGATGGGGGCGCCCCGCGAGGCCAGGCGCCCGGCGAGGCCGTGGAGGTAGGCGGCGACGCCGGCCGCGTCCAGCGCGGACAGCTGGGAGGCGAGCAGCGATCCGGCGAGCCCTGACAGCACGTCACCGCTTCCGGCGGTGGCCAGCCAGCCGGTGCCGGTGGAGTTGACCCGTACCGGGCCGCCGCCGGGGTCGGCGACCAGCGTGGTGGAGCCCTTCAGCAGCACCGTCGCCCGGTAGGCGGCGGCCAGTTCGCGCACCGAGGTCAGCCGGGCCGCCTCGACCTCCTCGCGCCGCACCCCCAGCAGGGCGGCGGCCTCCCCGGCGTGAGGGGTCATCAGGGTCGGCGCGGTGCGCCCGCGTACGAGGTCGCGGTCGGCCAGGCGCAGCCCGTCGGCGTCCAGCAGCACGGGTACGTCGGCGCCGAGCACCTTGGCCACGGTCGCCGCGTCGTCCCCGGCGCCCGGCCCCACCACCCACGCCTGCACCCGGCCCGCGTGGTCGGGGCCCCGGTCGGAGACGAGGGTCTCGGGGAAGCGGGCGATGACCGCCTCCCCGGCGGGGCCGACGTACCGTACGGCGCCCGCACCACCGCGCAGCGCGCCGGAGACGGCGAGCACGGCGGCGCCGGGGTAGCGCGCGGAGCCGGCGGCGATGCCGAGCACCCCGCGCCGGTACTTGTCGCTCTCCGCGCCGGGCCGGGGCAGCAGCCGGGCCACGTCCTCGTGCTGGAGGGCCTCAAGCACCGGGTCCGCGGGGAGTTCGAGGCCGATCTCGACGAGCCGTACCGTCCCGGCGTGCTCCCGGCCGGGGTCGATCAGCAGACCGGGCTTGTAGGCGCCGAAGGTGACGGTGAGGTCGGCGCGTACGGCGGAGCCGGACACCTCGCCGGTGTCCGCGTCGACCCCGCTGGGCAGGTCCACGGCGACGACCGCGGCCCGCGCCCG
>NZ_WWKH01000087.1:0-4556 GCF_009865595.1 Streptomyces sp. SID1328
CGGTTGCCGACGCTCCGCGTCGACGCCCTCCTCCGCCTTGCAGTTGCACGCACCAGACCCCGCTCAGGTCGGCCAGAGGGCACCGTCACCCCGTGCCGGCCTGATCCGGAGGAAAGGCCCTAGGCTCGGAAGTCACGAACGGAACGATCAGCAGGAGGTATCGACGTGACCGAGCACAAGCGGCGGCCGCTCCCCCATGACTTCCATCCGCCCGTGCCGTCGTTCACGGTGACGAGTGAGGACATCACCGAGGGCGCGACGCTGAAGGACGCCCAGGTGCAGTCGGAGGGGAACACCTCTCCGGAACTGAGCTGGTCCGGCTTCCCGGCGGAGACGAAGAGCTTCGCCGTGACCTGCTTCGACCCGGACGCGCCGACCGGCAGCGGCTTCTGGCACTGGGTGGTCTTCGACATCCCGGCCTCGGTGACGAAGCTGCCGGCGGGTGCGGGCAGCGGCGACTTCGCCGGGCTGCCCGAGGGCGCCGTCCAGGTGCGCAACGACTACGGCGAGCCGGGCTTCGTCGGCGCCGCCCCGCCGCCCGACGACGGTCCGCACCGTTACGTGTTCACGGTGTACGCGGTGGACGAGGACAAGCTGAGTGTCGGCCCGGACGCCACTCCGGCGGTCGTGGGCTTCAACCTGCGCTTCCACGCACTGGCTCGCGCCCAGCTCATCGGGGAGTACGAGATTCCCGCGCGGGGCTGAGTGCCCCTTCGGTGTTTGCCCGCCCCTGGTCTTGGAATTGATCAGGGGCGGGCGCTTTTTATTTCGTTGTCCATCTCGATGCGTCCGTCCAGAGTTGATCCAGGTCCGCCGGGCGTGCGGACAGGCGCACGGGAGGTGGGCGGGATGCGTGGCACGTTGGTCCTGAACGCGAGTTTCGAGCCGTTGTCGACGGTGACGGTGAACCGCGCCGTCGTGCTGGTGCTCCAGGACAAGGCGGTGGTGGAGCAGGCGCACACCGGGCTGCGCATGCGCGGCACGGCGGTGGACATGCCTGCGCCGAGGGTGATCCGGCTGTGCAGATACGTAAGGGTGCCGTTCCGAAGACAAGCGCCATGGTCGCGGCGGGGTGTGCTGGTGCGGGACCGGCACCGCTGCGCGTACTGCGGGCGGGCGGCGACCACGGTGGACCACGTGATACCGCGGGCGCAGGGGGGTGCGGACTCCTGGCTGAACACGGTGGCGTCCTGCGCGGAGGACAATCACCGCAAGGCGGACCGGACGCCGCAGCAGGCGGGGATGCCGTTGCTGCGGCAGCCGTTCGAGCCGACTCCGGCGGACGCGATGCTGCTGGCGCTGGGTACGGACGACTTCGCGGCGCTGCCGGAATGGCTGGCGCCGACCGCGGCCGCGTAGGCCGGTGGACGACAGCGGGGCCCGCTTTCCCTCGTGGGGAGAGCGGGCCCCTTGTCGTGACGGGGTGGGCTCAGTCGATGGTCGGCCGCTCGCGGCGGTCGGTGCCGGTGCCCGTGCCCTTGTTCTGCTGGGGTACGGCGCCGCCGCCCCCGCCGAGGTTGCCGAAGTTGCCCATGGCTCCGGAGAGGCCCTTGAGGGCGTCGCCGATCTCGCTGGGGACGATCCAGAGCTTGTTGGCGTCGCCCTCGGCGATCTTCGGGAGCATCTGGAGGTACTGGTAGGAGAGGAGCTTCTGGTCCGGGTCGCCCGCGTGGATGGCCTCGAAGACGGTGCGTACGGCCTGGGCCTCGCCCTCGGCGCGGAGTGCGGCGGCCTTGGCCTCGCCCTCGGCGCGCAGGATCTGGGACTGCTTCTCACCCTCGGCGGTGAGGATGGCGGCCTGCCGGGTGCCCTCGGCGGTGAGGATGGCGGCGCGCTTGTCGCGGTCGGCGCGCATCTGCTTCTCCATCGAGTCCTGGATGGAGGTGGGGGGCTCGATGGCCTTGAGCTCGACGCGGTTGACGCGGATGCCCCACTTGCCGGTGGCCTCGTCGAGGACGCCGCGCAGGGCCGCGTTGATCTCCTCGCGGGAGGTCAGGGTCCGCTCCAGGTCCATGCCGCCGATGATGTTGCGCAGCGTGGTGACGGTGAGCTGCTCGATCGCCTGGATGTAGCTGGCCACCTCGTAGGTGGCGGCGCGGGCGTCGGTGACCTGGTAGTAGATGACCGTGTCGATGTTGACCACCAGGTTGTCCTGGGTGATCACCGGCTGGGGCGGGAAGGGTACGACCTGTTCGCGCAGGTCGATGCGGTTGCGGATGGTGTCGATGAACGGGACGACGATGTTCAGGCCCGCGTTCAGGGTGCGCGTGTAGCGGCCGAAGCGCTCGACGATGGCGGCGCTGGCCTGTGGGATGACCTGGATGGTCTTGATCAGGGCGATGAAGACCAACACCACCAGAATGACCAGGACGATGATGACCGGTTCCATCGTGTTCCCCGTATCCCCTCTCCGCTTCGGTGCGCGCGGCGGATGCCGTGGCCTGTGAAGGATCTTGCCGGTCGAGTCTGACAGACCGTCCGGCAAGTCGTGTGCTGTTCGGTTCAGTTGAGTCGTACGAGGTCAGATGACGAGCGCGGTGGCTCCGTCGATGTCGACGACGTCCACCTCCTGGCCGACGTCGTAGGCGCGGGCGGTGTCGAGGGCGCGGGCCGACCAGATCTCCCCGGCGAGCTTGACGCGTCCGCCGGTGCCGTCGACCCGTTCGAGGACGACGGCCTGTCTGCCCTTCAACGCGTCGATGCCGGTGGGCAGATGGGGGCGACGGCTGCTGTGGCGGGCCGCGATGGGGCGGACCACCGCGATGAGCGCGACCGAGACGATCACGAAGGCGAGGACCTGGACGACGACGCCGAAGCCGAGTCCGGCCGCGCCCGCGGCGACCACGGCTCCGACCGCGAGCATGCCGAACTCGGGCATGGCGGTGACGACGAGTGGGATTCCGAGGGCCACGGCGACGACGAGCCACCACACCCATGCGTCTATGGCGTTCACCCGGTCATGGTAGGTCCGGGGGCCGGGCCGCCGACAGGGTGCGGACGGACCGGTGGTGGCCGAAAGGGGCGGGTCAGCCCAGCGGGAGACCGCGCGCGGTCCAGCGCTCGCCGGCCTGCTCGACGACGAGCGGGAGGCCGAAGCAGTGGGAGAGGTTGCGGGAGGTCAGTTCCAGCTCGATGGGTCCGGCGGCGAGCACCTTGCCCTGGCGGATCATGAGGACGTGGGTGAAGCCGGGGGCGATCTCCTCGACATGGTGGGTGACCATGATCATGGAGGGCGCGATGGGGTCGCGGGCGAGCCGGCCGAGGCGGCGGACGAGGTCCTCGCGGCCGCCGAGGTCGAGACCGGCGGCGGGCTCGTCCAGGAGGAGCAGCTCGGGGTCGGTCATCAGGGCGCGGGCGATCAGGGTGCGCTTGCGCTCGCCCTCGGAGAGGGTGCCGAAGCGGCGGTCGAGGAAGTCGCTCATGCCGAGGCGGTCGAGGAAGGCGCGGGCGCGCTGCTCGTCGACGTCCTCGTACTCCTCCTGCCAGCCGGCGGTCATGCCGTAGGCGGCGGTGAGGACGGTCTGGAGGACGGTCTGGCGCTTGGAGAGCTTCTCCGCCATGGCGATGCCGGCCACGCCGATCCGGGGGCGCAGGTCGAAGACGTCGACCTTGCCGAGGGTGTCGCCGAGGATGGTGGCGGTGCCCTTGGTGGGGAAGAGGTAGCTGGACGCGACGTTCAGGAGGGTGGTCTTGCCGGCGCCGTTGGGGCCGAGGATGACCCAGCGCTCGCCCTCCTTGACCGACCAGGAGACCTGGTCCACCAGAGCCCGGCCCTCACGGACCACGGATACGTCCTGAAGCTCCAGAACATCGCTCATGAGCGCGTTGTCTCCCCTTGCGTTGTGGCCGGTCTCGGCTGTCGCGTACGCCTGTGGCTCGGTCCGCCGCGCCGATGGGCGCAGCCCATATGAAATCTACGCCACGAGTGCCCCGCTCCATTCCATCGGTCCGGTCCTTAGGGTGGGGGCATGCTCACGGAACCGCGTTCAGGACGCCTCGCCGCTTGGGGAAATGCCCTATTGGCCGGACTTGTCTCGCCGGATGAAGCCGTACTGGCCGCTGTCGGTGACGACGCGGTGCACCGGGTGGCCGGGCTGCCGGGTGAGAACGGCGTGGTGGGTCTCACGTTGGCGCTGGGCCGGCTGCGGGCGCTCGGGGTGACCGGGCTGCGGGTGGCGCTGCCCGCGCCGGGGCATCCGCTGGGGCTGAGCGGTCCGCCGGACTTCAACACGCGCGCGCTGGCCGCCGGGGAGGCGGTGGTGTGCACGGGGGCCGCCTTCGGGCTGGTGCCGGAGGTCACCGAGGCGGGTCCGGCGGGCGATGTGCACGTGGAGGTGGTGTGGCACGTGCTCCCGGTGCGGGAGGCGCCGCCGGCCGATGTGCCTTCCCTCGGCGAGGCGGAGCGGGAGCTGGCGGAGGCGCTGCGGGACGCCACCGAGGTGCTGTCCAGGCTGGACGTGGCCGGGTCGGGGCCGGTGGCCGCGGCGGCGATCGACGCGTACCGGGCGCGCGCCGAGCGGGAGGGGGAGGTGCTGGCGCCGGGGTATCCGCCGCGG
>NZ_WWKH01000855.1:0-7736 GCF_009865595.1 Streptomyces sp. SID1328
AGCTCCTGCGGCGAGCCGACCCGCACCAGAGCCCGGCCGAGGTCGGCCAGGACGTCCGCGAGGTCGCCGGGCGCGGTAGGCGCGGGCGTGCGGGAGGCGGACACCGGTGCCGGCGCACCGGCCGGGTCCGCGTCCGGGCCGCCCGACTTCGGGTGCTCCAGCGTGCCCAGGGTGAGCCAGCACTCCTCGATCAGGGTGCGGCGCCCGGCCTCGGCGCGGGCGAGCAGTTCCTCGTGAGCGGCGTCGGCGGACCGGCCGGTGAGGGCCATCAGCGCCCCCTTGGCGCGTTCCAGCACCGCCGAGGACGCGGTGAGGTCCCGCAGTCGCTCCATCTCGGCGCGCTGTCGGGCCACGACTTTGGCCAGCGCCGCCACATCGGCGCCGAAACCGCTTTCCACGGAAGGGGTGGGCTCGCTCGTCACGCGACGAGCATGGCACACCCTGGCCCTTCGCTCACTTGTCCGGCCCGCCCGTCCCCATCAGGGGCGGCGGGCGTCGGACCGGGGGCGCGGAGGGCGGGGTCAGCGGCCGGTGCCACGGGTGCCCAGCGCTTCGGAGACGGCGCGGACGCTGCGCGCGATGTGCTGGAGCTGGAGCAGCTCGGCGGCGTACAGCTTGATGGTGTGCTCGATGACCGACTCCGGCAGCCCGAGCACCGGCAGTTCGGCGCGGGCGGTCTGCAGCGCGGTGCGGGCCACCCGGATCTCCTGCTGGACCTGGAGCCCGGCGTGCCGGGCCAGCAGGACGGGATGCTTGATCAGTGCCGGATAGCTGGCGTAGCGCGCCGGGATCAGTTCGCGCAGCCACTTGGCCGCCGAGCGTTCCCAGTCGTAGCTGCCCGGCTGCTTGACCTGGCAGGGCCAGTCGCGGCTGGTGCGCGTGGTGGTGATCGGCATGCTCATCGCTTCCGGTGTGCCTCGTCGCCGGAGAGGGTGTCCGACGGGTGGGGGCGGCCCTGGCCCCGGCGGGCCGGGCGGGGACGCCACGGAATCCGTGAGCAGTATTTATATATGCCAACCGCTTTGCAAGACGGATGAAAACATTCATCCGCGCCGGGGTGGGGCTGATCGGCGCCGGATCAGTCCCGCAGGAAGAACTGCTGCTGGTCGGCGACCTGCTCGTACTGCTCCAGGCGCGCCTGGGTACGCTCGGGGTCGGCGTCGGTCATCGCCTGGAGCAGCGCGGCGGCCAGCAGACCGGGGGCGGCGTAGGAGTCGAAGACCAGCCGGGAGCCGGTGCCGGTGGCGAAGGTGACGTCGGCCTCCTCCGCCAGCGGGCCCAGCGCGAGATCGGTGATCAACGCGACCTTCAGCCCCGCCTCCCGCGCCACCCGCAGCGCGGCGAGCGTCTCCTGCGCGTGCCGGGGCATGGCGAACGCCAGTACCCAGGTGCCGCCCGCCTCACGGGACTGCAGCAGCGCGTCGCACGCCACGCTCCCGCCCCGCGTCACCAGCCGCACATCGGGGTGGATGCGCCGGGCCGCGTACCCGAAGTACTCCGCCAGCGACCCCGAGATGCGCAGCCCCAGCACGGTCAGCGGGGCGGAGCGGGACAGCTCGCGGCCCACCCGGATCACCCGGTCGGGGTCGGCCAGGTCGCGCCGCAGATGCTCCAGGTTCTGGATCTCCGCGTCCACCGCGGCCTGCAGCTCGTTCGCCCGGTCCTCCTCGCCCGGACCGCCCGCCAGCGCCCCCAGCGCGATCGACTGCAGCCGCTCCCGCAGCGCCGGATACCCGCTGAAGCCCACGGCGGAGGCGAACCGGGTCACCGAGGGCTGGCTCACCCCGGCCCGGTCGGCCAGCTCGGTGATGGACAGGAACGCGGCCTCGGTGAGGTGCTCGATCAGGTACTGCGCCACCCGTCGCTGTCCGGGGGAGAGCCGGGGCCCGTCGAACAGCGCCCGGAGCTGGGAGGTCGGCGCGGCCTCGGCGCCCGTGCCGGGCCCGCCCGAGGTGATGGCTGATGCCTGGGCGCGTGCCTGTTGCGGCGAGGGCGCCGGACCGTCGACTTTGTCTCCCACGACGAGCCAACATAGCTCACCACCGCTGGTCGCCCCGCGTGTCGGCCCGGAGGGGTCAGCGCCGGTACACCGTGATCGAGTGGCCCACGTCGTCGACCGGGCGGCTCGTGCGGATCAGCTCCGCCAGCCGCCCCCGAGCCTTGGCGACGGCCGAGTCCGACACCACCAGCAGCCCCCGCACCCGCTCGGGCGGGACCGAGAGGGGAGCGCCCGCGTGGATGCCGTAGTACGACGGGACCCCGCTGCCCTTGTAGACCAGCCACACCCGCTCGCCCGGGTACCGATCCCGCAGCCGGTCCGCGAGGGTGCCGAGGTCCTGGCCCCAGTCCACGTTGGAGTCGTGCAGCAGCCGGTGCGTCCGCGCGGGGCCGCCGAACGCCTCGTTGGCGTAGGGCAGGTAGTACGGGAACGTCCGCAGCGAACTCACCGCCACCCACAGCACCAGCGCCCCGGCCAGCGCTTCGGCCCACCGGCGCCGCCAGAGCGTGACGCAGCCACCGGCCAGCGCCAGGAACACCGGGACGAACAGCGCGTACCGGGTGCCGAAGTCCCGCGCGCCCGTCGTCGCCACCGCCAGCAGCAGGGCGGGGGGCAGCAGCAGGTACGGGGCCGCGGGGCGCAGACGGGGCACCGCCAGGAGGGTCACGGCGCCGGCCGCGCCCAGGGCCAGGAGCCCGACCGGGGTCTTCACCAGGAGGGCCACGGGGAGGTAGTACCAGAGGGAGCCGGTGTACACCCGGCCGAACAGGAAGCCCTCCCACGGGTAGTACTCCATGGCGAACTGCGCCCGCAGCCCGGCGCCGTAGGCGGGCGGCAGCGGCAGCAGACCGCTCACCAGCGCCCGCGTGCCCGCCAGCGGCGGGATCGGCTCGGCGGGCGCGAAGCCGAGCCGGGGGTCGACGACCAGATAGGTGGCCCAGACGACGGCCAGTGCCACCGCCAGCACCACGCCCGCGCTCCCCAGCGCCGACAGCGCCCCGCGCCGCCGTCCGGCACCGGCGCGCGCGTGCCGGACCGACCAGGCGGCCAGCAGCATCAGCAGCGGGATCGCGGGCAGCGCGCTCATCTTCGTGGCCACCGCCGCGCCCAGCGCCGCCCCGGCGAGCGGCACGTACAGGCGGGGCCGGTTCCGGGCCCGCCAGGCCAGCCAGACCGAGGTCAGCAGGAAGGCGGTCAGCGGGAGGTCCAGCGTGGCCAGCGAGCCGTGCGCGACGACGTCGGGGCAGAAGGCGTACAGCGCGAGGGCCACCAGACCGGCCGCCCTCCCGGCCAGGTCCCGTGCGAAGGCGAACACCACCAGCCCGCCGAGCAGCGTCAGCGCGATCACCGGCAGCCGCGCCCACAGCATCAGCCGCCAGGGGTCGTTCCCCGACTCGTACAGCAGATGGCGGCCCGCCTCGCCCTGCGTGCCGGGGAACCCGGGGTCGTAGTGCGGGTCGGCCACCGCGATCCCGGCCGCGATCAGGAGCTTGCCGAGCGGCGGGTGCTCGGGGTTGTAGCGCAGCCGGTGCTCGTGGAGGTAGTCGGTGGCGGTGACCACGTACACCGGCTCGTCGATGGTGGGCGTCTGCCGGACGGCCGTGGTGACCATCGCGGCCGCCATCTGGGCCAGGAGCAGTGCCACCAGCAGCGGCACCAGCCAACGGCGCTCACGAGGGCGGGGGAGCGGGGGCGCCGGTGCTGAAATCGTCCCGGTCCCGAGGTGTTCGCTCGCCATCATCCGCCCCACGGTGGCACGGGCCGCACCGGTCCCGGTGCCGATCCGCCCTCGTCGGGGCCGTGTCCGCGCACCGTTCCCGCGACCGGCGGTGCCACCGCCCCCACCGGTCCCCTCGGCGGACCCTCCGCCGCGCTCCCACGGATACGGGCCCCGGCGGGCGCCGGTTCAGCCCCGGCCGGGTACGGGCAGCGCCGAGGCGGGTATCACCAGGTCCGCCCGGTCCCGCGTGGTGGCGATCAGGTCGGCGTTGCGCTGGTCGGTGCCGAGCACCCAGGCCACCGCCGCCGTGTGCTCCTTGCCGAACTCCACATGCCGGGCCACCAGCCGCCGCACCCGCTCCGGCTCGTCGACCTCGCAGTACCAGACCTCGTCCAGCAGCGGCCGTACCCCGGCCCATGAACCCTCGCGCAACAGAAGGTAGTTGCCCTCGGTCACCACCAGCCGGGCCGACGGCGGCACCGGGATCGAGCCCGCCACCGGCTGCTCCAGGTCCCGCTCGAAAGCGGGCGCGTACACCACCTCGTCCCGGTCGGCGGGAGTCTCGCGCAGCCGCCGCAGCAGCGCCGCGTACCCGGCCGCGTCGAAGGTGTCCGGGGCGCCCTTGCGGTCCCGCCGGCCCAGCCGGTCCAGCTCGGCGTCGGCCAGATGGAAGCCGTCCATCGGGACGTGCGCCACCCAGGGCGGGCCGTCCGCGTTGAGCGCGCGTACGAGGTGTCCGGCGAGGGTCGTCTTACCCGCCCCCGGACCGCCCGCGATGCCGAGGATCGCGCGCTGTCCGTCCTCGGCCAGGCTGCGGGCGCGGAGGAGAAGATCGTCGAAGGTCGGCGGCATGCAGCGAGTGTGCCACCGGGCGTGCGCGGGGCGGCCGCCGGGCGCCCCCATTTCCGCTAGGAACGGCGTGATCGCCGCGCCCGATCCGGGGAAGGGAGCACGGTATGACTCAGCTCGGACTGCCCGACACCATCCAGGCGTGCCTGTTCGACCTCGACGGAGTAGTCACCAAGACGGCCGTCGTGCACGCCGCCGCCTGGAAGGAGACCTTCGACGCCTTCCTCCGTGACCACGAGGGCCCGGACGCGCGGCCGTTCGACGAGGTCGCCGACTACGACGAGTACGTGGACGGCCGCCCCCGCGCCGACGGCGTCCGCTCCTTCCTGAAGTCCCGCGGGATCGAACTCCCCGAGGGCGGGCCCGACGACCCGCCGGACGCCGGCACCGTGCAGGGTCTCGGCAACCGGAAGAACGAACTGCTCCTGGAGAAGATCCGCACCGACGGCGTCGAGCCCTACGAGGGCACACTGCGCTATCTGGCCGCCGTGCGCGCGGCCGGCCTGGCCACCGCCATCGTCTCCTCCAGCGCCAACTGCCGGGACGTGCTCCGCTCGATCGACGCCGAGGACCTCTTCGACGTACGGATCGACGGGGTGGTGGCCGCCGAACGGCACCTGCCGGGCAAGCCGAAACCGGACACCTTCCTGGCCGCCGCGCAGGACCTCGGCGTGCCCCCGGAGCGGGCCGCCGTCTACGAGGACGCGCTCGCCGGGATGGACGCGGGCCGCGCCGGAGGCTTCGGATACGTGGTCGGAGTGGACCGCACGGGGCAGGCCGACGCGCTGTACGCCCACGGCGCGCATATCGTCGTGAAAGACCTCGCCGAGCTGGGAGGGACGCAGTGATCACTGAGCGGGCGTACACGGTCGAGCCCTGGCACGTGCGCGAGACCACCCTCGATCTTGACGTGCTCGCCCAGAGCGAGTCGGTGTTCGCGCTGTCCAACGGGCACGTCGGATGGCGCGGCAACCTCGACGAGGGCGAGCCGCACGGCCTGCCCGGCAGCTATCTCAACGGCGTGCACGAGGTGCACCCGCTGCCGTACGCGGAAGCCGGCTACGGCTACCCGGAGTCCGGGCAGAGCGTCATCGACATCACCAACGGCAAGATCCTGCGCCTGCTGGTGGACGACGAACCCTTCGACCTGCGCTACGGCCGCCTGATCTCCCACGAACGCGTCCTCGACATGCGGCGCGGGGTGCTGGAACGCACCTGCGAGTGGACCTCCCCGGCCGGTTCCACGGTCCGGGTGCGCTCCACCCGGCTGGTCTCCCTCACCCAGCGCGCGGTGGCCGCCATCGCCTACGAGGTGGAGGCGGTGGGCCGCCCCAGCCGTGTCGTGATCCAGTCCGAGCTGGTCGCCAACGAGAGCCTGCCCGAGCCCAACGGCGACCCGCGTGCCGCGATGAGCCTGCGCTCGCCGCTGGAGCAGGAGGACGGTTTCGCCTCGGGGGAGCGGCTGCGGCTGGTGCACCGCACCAAGCGCAGCGGCCTCAGGGTCGCGGTCGGCGCCGACCACGTCGTCACCGGGCCCGGCCGCACCACCAGCCGCAGCGAGAGCGGCATCGACGTCGCCCGGCTCACCGTCACCTCCGTACTCGAGCCAGGCCACACCCTCCGGGTGGAGAAACTGGTCGCGCACGGCTGGTCCGGCACCCGCTCGCTGCCCGCCATGGCCGACCAGGTGGACGCCGCCCTCGCCGCCGCCTCCCACGACGGCTGGGACGGGCTGCTGGCCGCCCAGCGCGAGGCCCTCGCCGACTTCTGGGCGCGCGCCGACGTCGAGGTGCACGGTGACGAGGAGATCCAGCAGGCCGTACGCTTCGCCCTCTTCCACGTCTTCCAGGCCGGCGCCCGCGCCGAGCAGCGCGCCATCCCCGCCAAGGGCCTCACCGGCTCCGGGTACGACGGGCACGCCTTCTGGGACACCGAGATGTTCGTGCTGCCCCTGCTCACCCATACCGCGCCACGCGCCGTCGCCGAGGCGCTGCGCTGGCGCCACAACACCCTGGACGCCGCCCGTGAACGCGCTGCCCAGCTGGGGCTCAGCGGCGCCGCCTTCCCCTGGCGGACCATCGAAGGGTCCGAGGGCTCGGCGTACTGGCCCGCGGGCACCGCCGCCTTCCATGTGAACGCCGACATCGCCGACGCGGTCGTGCGCTACGTCGAGGCCACCGGTGACCTCCGCTTCGAACGCGAGGTGGGCCTGGAGCTGCTGGTGGAGACCGCCCGGCTGTGGCGCTCGCTGGGCCACCACGACCACCGCGGGGCCTTCCACATCGACGGCGTCACCGGGCCCGACGAGTACAGCGCCGTCGCCGACGACAACACGTACACCAACCTGATGGCGCGGCAGAACCTGCTCGCGGCCGCCGACGCCGTGGAGCGCTACCCCGAGGAGGCGCATCGGCTCGGTGCCGACGAGGAGGAGAGCGCGGCCTGGCGGGACGCCGCCGAGGCGATGAACATTCCCTACAACGACGAACTCGGCGTCCACGAGCAGAACGCCGGCTTCACCCGCTACCAGCGCTGGGACTTCGCCGGCACCCGCCCCGACCAGTACCCCCTGCTGCTGAACTTCCCGTACTTCGACCTCTACCGCAAACAGGTCGTCAAACAGGCCGACCTCGTCCTCGCGATGTACAGCTGCGCGTCCTACTTCGACGACGAGCAGGTCGCCCGGAACTTCGCCTACTACGAGCCGCTGACCGTCCGCGACTCCTCCCTGTCGGCCTGCTGCCAGGCCGTCATCGCCGCCCAGGCGGGCCATCTGCGGCTCGCCTACGCCTACACGACCGAGGCGGCGCTGATGGACCTGCACGACCTGGAGCACAACACCCGCGACGGACTGCACATCGCCTCGCTGGCCGGGACCTGGATGGCGCTGGTCGCCGGGTTCGGCGGCATGCGGCGGGTGCTGACGGGCCCGGCCGGGATGAGCTTCGCGCCCCGGCTGCCCGAGCGGCTGCGCAAACTCGCCTTCCACCTGCAGTTCCGGGGGCGGCGGCTGCGCGTGGAGATCAGCGGGGACAAGGCGACCTACACGCTGCTCGAAGGACCGCCGCTGATCATCGAGCACCACGGGGAGACCGTCATGCTGGAGGCCGACGAGCCCGCGGTGCGGACCGTGCCCCCGGTCACCCCGCGCCCCACCCCCGAGCAGCC
>NZ_WWKH01000856.1:0-6787 GCF_009865595.1 Streptomyces sp. SID1328
GGGGCGGGCCCTGCTGGACTTCCGCCGGGGCCTGCTCGCCGAGAACCTGACCCACTCCCCGCAGGCCGCCCGCGCCGCTTACCGCCGGGCCCACGCGGGCGCCACCGCCCAGTCCGACCCGCTCCTCCTCTCCTGCACCTGGCGCCACCTCGCCCAACTGGCCCTGCGCGAAGGCGAACTGGCCGAGGCCCGGCACGGCTTCGCCGAATCCCTCCGCCTCCGCGAAGACCTCGGCTACCTGATCGGCACGGCCCCCGCCCTGGTCTCCCTCGCCGAGACAGAACCCGAACCCGAGGCGACCCGCCTCCGCGAGGAGGCCGGCCGCCTCTTCCGCCTGCTGGGCGGCCTCCCGACCTGGCTCGCCGAACACCTGAGCCCACCGGCACCAGGGGCGGCCACGGCCTGAGGGGGCTGGGTCCCCCGGTCCCGCTACTGGTTCCGCTGCGCGAAGTGTTCCGCCACCAAGTCCCCCACCAGGTCCACCTCTCCGCAGGCCAACGCGTCCAGCAGGGCGGTGTGCTGGGCGGCGTCCCGGAGGAGGACCGCGCGGTGTTGGCGGGGTGGGGTGGTGGCGAGGGGCCACTGGGCGCGGCGGTGCAGGTCCTCGGCGATGCGGAGGAGCTGTTCGTTGCCCGCGAGGGCGAGCAGGGCGCGGTGGAAGGCGCGGTCGGCCTCGGCGTAGCGGGCCGGGCAGCCGGCGGCGGCCGCGCGGGCGGTGTCCTCGGCGAGTGGCCGCAGCTCGGCGAAACGGGCGGCCGGGACGGTACCGGCCAGCCGCAGCAGGACCGGGACTTCGAGCAGCGCCCGTACCTCCGCCAGCTCGGCCAGCTCGCGGGCCCCGCGCCGCACCACCCGGAACCCCCGGTTGGGGACGACCTCGACGGCGCCCTCCAGCGCGAGCTGCTGCATGGCCTCGCGGACGGGCGTGGCGGAGACCCCGAACCGCTCACCGAGCACCGGCGCCGAATAGACCTCTCCGGGAGACAGTTCCCCGGTCGTCAGCGCGGAGCGCAGCGCGTCGAGGATCTGCCCGCGCACCGAAGCCCGCTGCACGACCGCGCGCGGCCGGGGCAGCGGCGGCTCGCTGTGGGTGTGCTCACCCCGTACCGCCGAGACGCTCTCGGCCCGCTCGCGGGACTGGGCCGATACCCGCGTGGCGGGCTGGGCGGCGTGCCGGGGCAGCCCCGTACCGGAGACGTCGTGCAGGCCCTGCTTCACGGGTCCTCCTCGGGCTGTTCGGCGGCCGGGGTCCGGCCCCGGACACGGACGACGGACCGTCACATGTCCGTCAAGCACCTTAGGCGCAGGAGGCGGCACTTCAAATTCCCGGAAAAATGAGTAAGGTTAGCCTTACCTGCACACCCGCCCCCGTGTTCGAAGGATCGGTGGTCCCGCCATGCTCGCTACGGCCTCGCCGCTCACCGCAGCGTACGCCCGGCTCGGCGAGGTCTTTCCGGGACTGGCCGTGACGGTCATGGAGGACCCGGCACACCCCCTGCCCGTGGGCGGCGGCTGGGTCACCGCCGACGGACTCGCGGCGGGCGGCGCCGAGCTCGACTCCTTCCTCGCCTGGGACGACGCCCAGGTGCTGCGGGACTACGGCCGGCGCGCGCGCCCGGACGTCATCGCCGGCTTCGGCCTGCACCGTTACGCGTGGCCCGCCTGCCTCCTGATCACCGTCCCCTGGTTCCTGCACCGCCGCGTCCCCCGGCTGCCCGCGGCCCACGTCGCCTACCACCGCACCGAGGGCCGGATGACCGTACGGCCGGGCGCCTTCGCCTGCCTGCCGGACGACCCGGCGGCCGGGCTGCCGGAGGCGGTCGTGGTGGCCGACGAGGAGGCGCTGCGCGCCGAGGTGCGCGCGGCCGTCGCCGAGCATCTCGAACCCGTACTGGGCGGCTTCGGTCCGCGCATGCGGCGGCGTGGGCGCGCGCTGTGGGGCATGGCGACGGACGAGGTCGTCGAGGGCCTGTGGTACCTCGCCTCCCTCTTCGGCGAGGGCGAGGAGCGGCGCGCGGTGCGCGAGCTGGAACTGCTGCTGCCGGGCACCACCCGCCCGTACGCGGGCTCGGCCGCGTTCCGTGAGCTGACCGGTCCGGACGGCGCCCCGGTGGCCACCCGCGACCGGGTGAGCTGCTGCATGTTCTACACGCTGCGCCCCGAGGACACCTGCGCCACCTGCCCCCGCACCTGCGACAGCGACCGCGTCGCCAGGCTGACGGCGGCCGCGGCGGCCTGAGCGAGCCGGAACCACTCGTTCGAGCGACGGAAATCGAACTCAACTACCCCTTTGCAGCACAGAGTTCGAGCAGAACGACGCCATCGCGCCGTCCCCGCGCCCCTTTGAAGGACCGTTGCCTCGAAATCCCCGGCCGGCCGCCGGGAATGGGTCACTATGACGGGCGATACGCCCTATCCCAAGGCAAGGGACCCCTGATGCGAATGACCGACATATCGCTGAACTGGCTGCTTCCGGGCGCCGTGCTGCTCCTGGGCGTGCCGGCGGCGATCGCGGTGGTCGCGCGCGGCAAGCGCTCCTCCGGGGAGAAGGCGGGTGCGGACGACTCCTGGGAACGCAGCGAGGAGCGCCGCAGGCGCAAGGAGGCGGTCTACGGCACCGCCTCGTACGTCCTGCTGTTCTGCTGCGCCGCGGTGGCGGCGGCCCTCTCCTTCCACGGCCTGGTCGGCTTCGGCGAGCAGAACCTCGGCCTCACCGACGGCTGGCAGTACCTGGTGCCGTTCGGCCTGGACGGTGCGGCCATGTTCTGCTCGGTCCTCGCCGTGCGCGAGGCCAGCCACGGCGACGCCGCGCTGGGTTCCCGGATGCTGGTGTGGATGTTCGCCGCCGCAGCGGCCTGGTTCAACTGGGTGCACGCGCCCCGGGGAATCGGCCACGACGGGGCGCCGCAGTTCTTCTCCGGCATGTCCCTGTCGGCGGCGGTGCTGTTCGACCGGGCGCTGAAGCAGACCCGTCGGGCGGCCCTGCGCGAACAGGGCCTGGTGCCTCGCCCGTTGCCCCAGATCCGCATCGTCCGCTGGCTGCGGGCGCCGCGCGAGACCTACGGGGCCTGGTCGCTCATGCTGCTGGAGGGTGTGCGCAGCCTGGACGAGGCGGTCGAGGAAGTACGCGACGACAAGCGGGAGAAGAGCGAGGCCCGTCAGCGCCGACGCGACCAGCAACGCGTGGAGCGCGCCCAGTTGAAAGCGCTGAGCCGAGGCGGTCGGAGCTTCGCGAGCCGGACGCCCGCTCGGACGGTGGAGGTGCAGATGGACCGCGCCCCCGCCCCGGCGGCCGGGGAGCCGGCCATAGCGGCGGAAAAGCCGACCGCCCGCTCACGGCCCTCGCTGCAGTCGGTCCGCAAGGGCACCGAGCCGGTCACCGTCGACCTCACCGCGGAGGACGACACGATGGCGCTCCCCCGGCTCGACTCGCTGGAGCGCAAACTGAAGGATCTTGAGCAGCAGTTCGGCTGAGGCCGAGCGGCGACGGGGTGGGGACGCGATTCGTCAGGAGCGCGTCCCCACCCCGTCGTCGTCTACGCGGCCGCCGAACCCAGTTCGAACCAGACCGACTTGCCCACCGCGTGCGCCCGTACCCCCCAGGCGTCGGCGAGGGACCGCACCAGGACCAGGCCGCGCCCGTTGGTGTCCTCGTCCGGCGTGGGGGTGCGCATCAGGGGCCCTCGGGTCATGAAGTCCCGCACCTCCACGCGGAGTCCGCGCGGGGAGACGACCGCGGTGAGGACCGCGTCGTCGTCGGTGTGCACCAGGGCGTTGGTGACGAGTTCGCTGGTGAGCAGTTCCGCTATGTCGGACCGGTCGGGCCGGTCCCAGTGCCGTAACAGGGCGCGCAGTTCGCGCCGCGCCGCGGGCACCGCCGCGAGGTCGGCCCGTGCCAGTTCGCGTCTGAGCCGGCGCGCCTCACGTGTACCGCCGGTCTCGCCGTCTCCCGTCTCCGCCGGAGAGGCCCCCACCGTCATGGGACCACCCCCTCGCGCCTGCCTCGTCATGACCCCCGCCCACACGTCGCCGGCCCTCCCCCTTCTGGTCGACCGCGTCCACGACGGATGGTTGCCCAGTGGACCAACGGCCAGTCATGGCCGCCGCCCGACCGCCGGGTGTTCGGCCACGCGCGGCGGCCGTACGGGCCGTCCACCGACCGCCTCGACACGCGTACGGAAAGCGCGGAGGCGGCCGAAAGGCGTCGCAGAAGCCGTCTGAGGGCTCCTGCGGGCCCATCCGCGCACCCTGTGCCCCCAATCGGTCACTCGCGGTGAAACTGACCGGAAATCACCGCTTCTCAGCGCGAGTTCAGGGCCGGGGGACGTTGCGGAGGTTGGAGCGGGCCATCTGGAGCATCCGGCCGACGCCGCCGTCCAGCACGATCTTCGAGGCGGACAGCGCGAACCCGGTGACCATGTCGGCCTTGATCTTCGGCGGGATCGAGAGGGCGTTGGGGTCGGTGACGACGTCCACCAGCGCCGGCCCCTTGTGCTGGAAAGCGTCCTTCAGCGCCCCGGCCAGCTGCTTGGGCTTCTCCACCCGCACCCCGAACACCCCACAGGCGCGGGCCACCTCGGCGAAGTCGGGGTTGACGTCGGTGGTGCCGTACGACGGCAGTCCGGCGACCAGCATCTCCAGCTCCACCATGCCGAGCGCGGAGTTGTTGAACAGCACGAGCTTGACCGGCAGATCCTGCTGCACCAGGGTCAGGAAGTCGCCCATCAGCATGGTGAACCCGCCGTCACCGGCCATGGCGACGACCTGCCGGTTCCGGTCCACGAGCTGGGCGCCGATGGCCATCGGCATCGCGTTGGCCATCGAGCCGTGGGAGAACGAACCGATGATCCGGCGGCGGCCGTTGGGCGAGATGTAGCGGGCGGCCCAGACGTTGTTCATGCCGGTGTCGACGGTGAAGACCGCGTCGTCGTCCGCCAGCTCGTCCAGTACGGACGCCACGTACTCGGGGTGGATGGGGATGTGCTTGTCCACCTTGCGGGTGTACGCCTTGACCACACCCTCCAGCGCGTCGGCGTGTTTCCTCAGCATCTTGTCCAGGAAGCGGCGGTCCGTCTTCTCCCGCACCCGCGGGACCAGACACCGCAGCGTCTCGCGGACGTCCCCCCACACCGCGAGGTCCAGCCGCGAACGCCGTCCGATGACCTCGGGCCGTACGTCGATCTGCGCGATCTTCACGTCGTCCGGCAGGAACGCGTTGTACGGGAAGTCCGTGCCGACCAGGATCAGCAGCTCGCACTCGTGGGTGGCCTCGTAGGCCGCGCCGTACCCGAGCAGCCCGCTCATGCCGACGTCGAACGGGTTGTCGTACTGAATCCACTCCTTGCCGCGCAGGGCGTGGCCCACCGGCGACTTGATGCGGCCCGCGAACTCCATCACCTCGGCGTGCGCGCCCGCCGTGCCGGCGCCGCAGAACAGGGTGACCTTGTCGGCCTGGTCGATCATCTCCACCAGGCGGTCGATCTCGGCGTCGCCGGGGCGGATCGTGGGCCGGGAGGTGACCAGGGCGCTCTCGAAGGACCGGTCGGGCGCGGGCTGGTCGGCGATGTCGCCGGGCAGGGTGACCACGCTGACGCCCCGCTGGCCGATGGCGTGCTGGATCGCGGTCTGGAGCAGCCGGGGCATCTGCTGCGGGTTGGAGATCATCTCGCTGTAGTGGCTGCACTCCTGGAACAGCCGCTCCGGGTGCGTCTCCTGGAAGTACGAGAGGCCGATCTCGCTGGACGGGATGTGGGAGGCCAGCGCCAGTACGGGTGCCATGGAGCGGTGGGCGTCGTAGAGGCCGTTGATCAGGTGCAGGTTGCCGGGGCCGCAGGAGCCCGCGCACGCGGTGAGCTTGCCGGTGATCTGCGCCTCGGCACCGGCTGCGAAGGCGGCGACCTCCTCGTGCCGCACATGCACCCAGTCGATCGCGGCGTTGCGGCGCACGGCGTCCACGATCGGGTTGAGGCTGTCGCCGACGACGCCGTACATACGGCGCACGCCGGCGCGGGCGAGGATGTCGACGAACTGCTCGGCGACGTTCTGTCTGGCCATGACGGTCGTCCGCCCCTTCGCGGTCCCTGGGATACGCCCCTGCGCTTCCATCAAGTCACAGGGGCCCCGGTTACGCCTCCCAAACAGCGGCGGCCGTACGGTCGTCGGCGTACCCCTTCACCCTCGTCCGGACGTCAGCCAGGAACCCGGCGAGACCGGGCGCGGCGGCGCGCGACCAGCGGCGCCCCAGGAACGCCCGCAGGGACGCCTCGCCGCGCAGCGGCTCGGCGAGGCCCGAGGTGCACATCATCAGCACATCACCCGGCCGGGCTATGGCGGCCCGGAACCGGAACGGCATCTGCGCCGGCTCGGCGGGCTCGTACGGGCTCGGCGGGACCGGGATGCCGAGGTCCATCGTGAGCGGGTCGGCGTCCGGGGTGCCCTCCCCTGGTACGGCCGGTTCGATGTCCCGCCACTCGCCGTCCCGCAGCCGGAACAGGCCGCCCTCCCCGGCGCCGAAGAACACGCGGGTGCGGCACTCGGGGTCGGCGGGCAGCAGCAGACAGCTCAGGCCGGCGGTGGGCTCGCCGGAGGCGGCGCGGAGTTTGCCCAGGGTGCGGTCTGTGAGGCGGTTCAGCCCGGACTTGAGATCGCCGCGCCGGCCTGCGCGCAGGTCCTCGACCAGGCGTTCCTGGCTGCGTCCCACCGCCTGCCCGATCCACCGGCACGCCTCGGCCGCCGCCCGGTGCGCACCGGGCGCGGCCCGCGCGCCGGTCGCCATCGCCACCAGCAC
>NZ_WWKH01000857.1:0-9801 GCF_009865595.1 Streptomyces sp. SID1328
ACCCTGGCCCGGCAGTTCCACGAGGTGGACCGGCTGTCGGCGTTCTTCGACCTCATCCAGCAGGACCCGGTGATCAGCCGGGTCAAGCTCATCGCCGAGCCCTGGGACCTGGGGGAGGGCGGCTACCAGGTCGGCAACTTCCCCCAGCTCTGGTCGGAGTGGAACGGCAAGTACCGGGACGCCGTACGGGACTTCTGGCGGGCCGAGCCCGGTTCACTGGGCGAGTTCGCGTCCCGGCTCACCGGTTCCTCCGACCTCTACCAGGCCAGCCGGCGCCGGCCACGGGCCAGCGTCAACTTCGTCACCGCGCACGACGGTTTCACCCTGCGCGACCTCGTGTCGTACAACGACAAGCACAACGAGGCCAACGGTGAGGGCAACCGGGACGGCGAGAGCGACAACCGGTCCTGGAACTGCGGCGCCGAGGGCGACACCGACGACCCGGCCGTGCTCGAACTGCGGGCCCGTCAGCAGCGCAACCTGCTGGCCACCCTGCTGCTCAGCCAGGGCATCCCGATGCTCGGCCACGGCGACGAACTCGGCCGTACCCAGCGCGGCAACAACAACGCCTACTGCCAGGACAACGAGATCTCCTGGATCGACTGGGACCTCACCGACGAGCAGCGCGCCCTCGTCGACTTCACCCGGCGCCTGATCGGCCTGCGCGCCGAGCACCCCGTGCTGCGCCGGCGCCGCTTCTTCCGGGGCGAGACCGAGACCCGGAAGAAGCAGCCGCTGCCCGACCTGATCTGGCTGCGGCCCGACGCGCGTGAGATGACCGACCAGGACTGGCGGCGCGGCGACGCGCACTCGGTGGGCGTCTTCCTCAACGGCGACGCCATCGCCGAGCGGGACGCCTACGGCGGCCGGGTCGTCGACGACTCCTTCCTGCTGCTGCTGAACGGCTTCTGGGAGCCCGTCGACTTCCGGCTGCCGGCCGCGTCGTACGGCGAGCGCTGGACGACCCTGATCGACACCGCCGATCCCGAGGGCGTGCCGGACGAGCGGGAGCGCAAGGCGGGTACCCGGCTGCGGGTCGAGTCGCGGAGTCTGATCCTGCTGTCCCGGCCGTCCCGCGACGGCTGAGCGGGGACGACAGGAGGGCGCCCACCGGAATCCGGTGGGCGCCCTCCTGTCGTCCGTCAGCGCGGGCCGCGTGCGGTCACCGTGAACTGGGCGCCGTCCGGGTCCCGCAGGACCGCCTCCCGCTCGCTCTCGCTCAGCACGCTGCCGCCGTGCTTCTCGGCGCTGCGGGCGCAGCGCGCCACGTCGTCGACGGAGAAGTGGATCTGCCAGTGCGGCCGCACCGAGGGGTCCGGGGCCGCCTCCACCGCGCCGGAGTCGATCCGCGCCACCGCGGTGCCCTGGCTGCGCAGCACCACCTCGCCGCCCTCGTACTCGACCTCGCAGCCGCCCGCCTTCCCGGTGGCCCAGTCCAGCACCTCGCCGTAGAAGATCGCCGCGTCGAAGGCGTTGCGGGTGTGCAGGCGGATGAAGGCGGGGGCGGAGCGGCGCCAGGACTCCCAGTCGGAGAACAGCTCGCCCTGCCAGACGCCGAAGGTCGCCCCGTCCCGGTCGGCGAGCAGCGCGCCCCGGCCGGGCGGGAACGACAGCGGGCCCACGGCCGCCGTGCCGCCCCGCTCCCGGACCCGCGCCACCGCCACGTCGGCGTCGGGGACGGCGAAGTACGGGGTCCAGGCCACCGCGGTCTGCCACATCCCGGCGACGGCGGCGATCCCGGCGATCGGCACGTCGCCCGCCAGCGCGATCCGGAAGTGGTCGCCGAGGCGGGCGTCGCGCCAGCGCCAGCCGAGCACTGCGCTGTAGAACTCCTCGGTGGCGTCGAGATCGCGGCTGGTCAGGCTCACCCAGCAGGGGGCACCGAAGACGGAGTGCGTCGAGACGGTGTCCTTCTTCTTCCTCAAGCCACCGCTGACGGATGTGTGGTGATTCATGACGGTCGCGTCCTGCTCTCGGGGCCCGGCGGCCACCGGTCTCGACCAGTGTCCGGCCGAATAGGGGTCTGCTGCCTCCCGACTACCCCGCAGGAGAGCCCTGATGTGCGGTGACATCCCCGGCCATGCAGCGCGTCCGGGTCGTCACGAAGGCGGGCGGCTCTCACCCGAAAGAGTGAAAGGTGCGGCGGTACGGGAGCTGCTGGGGGGCCGGCTCAGCCGGACTCGGTGAGCAGTTCCTCGCGGAGCCGGTCGAAGCAGCCGCTCAGCAGCCGGGAGACGTGCATCTGCGATATGCCGAGCTGTTCTGCGATCCCGCTCTGCGTCATACCCCGGAAGAATCGCAGGTAGAGGATGGTGCGCTCCCGCTCGGGCAGCGCCGCCAGACAGGGCTTCACGGCCGCTCGGTCCACCACCAGGTCGAAGCCGGGGTCCGGCTCGCCCAGGGAGTCACCGAGCGCGTACCCGTCGGTGCCCGCCACGTCGGCGTCGAGGGACAGCGCGGAGAAGCACTCCAGCGCCTCCATGCCGGTGCGCACCTCGTCCTCGCTGAGCCGGGTGTGCGCCGCCAGCTCCGCCACGGTGGGCGGACGGCCGGGAATGGTCTGCGCCAGTTCCTTGCCGGCGCTGCGGACCCGGTTGCGGAGGTCCTGCACCCGGCGCGGTACGTGCAGGGTCCACATGTGGTCCCGGAAGTGGCGCTTGATCTCGCCGGTGATCGTCGGCACCGCGTAGGCCTCGAAGGCCCGGCCGCGCTCGGGGTCGTAATGATCCACGGCCTTCACCAGGCCCAGGGCGGCCACCTGGTACAGGTCCTCCAGGGACTCGCCACGCCCGCGGAACCGGACCGCGATCCGCTCGGCCATGGGCAGCCACAGCCGCACCAGCTCGTCCCGGAGTGCCACGTGCTCGGGGCCCTCGGGGAGCCCGGCAAGGCGCTCGAAGGCGTGGGCCGTGTCAGGGGCGTCGTCATGAGGGTGGGTTTTCGTGCTGCCGGTTACAGACATCGCGTGCACTTCTCTCGCGGGCTGGGACAGGCACATTCGGCACTGCAGTCCCTCTTGCCCAGTGTGCGGCAAAAACAAACAAACATGCCAATAAGGGACGAAACCCGTGTCGGTCTTGACCCGGTTTTGGGCTGGGTGGCTCCATGGACGCGGGCCGTGAGAGGCGGTCGCCCGGAGTGATGTGCGGCACGCGCGCGAGTGGTGCCGGCGCACCCGCCCGGACGGTTTCTCCTGGGCACGGCTTGATCACCGAGCGAAGCGGGCGAACCGCCTGGCCAGGTGGCATTCCGCTCATTTGACAGTGTGCTGAGCACACGGATAGACAGCAGCTCGCGGATGGTCGAGAGGGGCACTGTGTACGAGCCGAACGTGGTCGGTGACTGGCAGGAATACGGCGAGCACGCCGGCCTGCGGGTCCGCGTCCATCGTCTGGAGACGGCCGAACCGCCCCGGGGGCGTGACGACGCCGCGGCCGGGCTGACGTACTTCAGCGTCCGGGTGACGATCGAGAACCGGGGCACCCGCCCGTGCAGCGTCCAGCTCGAGGACGGTCAGATCGACGTCCGGGTCGGCGCCGACGGCGAGGGCGCCTTCATCGACTGGCGCAACTCGCAGTTCATCGAGGGCTTCGACGTGTACCCGCTGCGCCGGGCCACCGCCGTGGTGCACGCGGCCGCCGCCGAGGACGCGCTCCCCCACGTGGACGTCCAGGTCCATCTGCGGGTGGACGACGAGTGGACCGACCGCAGGCTGTGGGCCGGCGGCATCGGCCTCACCGAGACCGCCCAGGTGGCCACCGCCGCGGCCTGCGGGCCGGACAGTCTGGAGCACCAGCTCACCGCGTACCTGGAGGAGCGGACCGAACCCGGCACCGCCTGACGGGCGCCGGGCCGGCCCGCGAGAGGGTCAGGCGTTCGGGTCGAAGGGGATGCCGGCCGGCTTCGCCGACGCCAGGTGCGAGGCGAAACTCGCGTCCTTCAGGCCGAAGTTGGCGCTGCCGAAGTCATACGTGCTCAGCTTGTCGCGCAGACCGGGCGGGTAGCCGTCCCAGCCGACCAGCGCCGGGTACTGCCAGGTGTGCTTGTGGTTCTCCGGCGGTTCGTCGCCCGTGTTGGCCAGCCGGAAGCAGTGCGTGCCGATGCCGTCCTTGTGGTAGACGACCTTGGCGTGCGTGCCCTCGAAGCGGACCTCGGAGGCCGGGTGCACGGTGAAGGAGCCGTGGTTGGACGTCGACACGTACCGCGTCTGCCCGTCCTGCACCCACACCACCACGTGCTCCCAGTCGTTGCGGTGGCCGCCGATGCTGGTGCCGGGCAGGGCCTGGTCCTTCTCGAAGTACAGGCCGTAGAGATAGCCGCACCAGCCGTTGTTGCACTTGGCGCGCGAGTAGCCGTTGGTGTTGTCCAGGTCCGAGGCGTCACGGCAGTTGCCGTTGAGCGCGCCGGTCGGGTTCAGGCCGGGGTTGATGGTGCCGTCGGGGCCTATCGCGGGCGTCGGGTAGCAGCCGTCGGTGTCGTAGTCGAACGCGGGCTGGTACCTCAGCTCCTCGGTCGTGGCGTTGACCGGCAGGGCGAGCGGGGGAGCGGCGAAGGCCGCGGCCGGGAAGGCGATCACGAGGGTGGCGGCGCCGGTGAGCGTGGCGAGCCATCCGCCGCGCCGTCGGCGGGTCGTGGACGAACCCACTTCAATCTCCAACTGCGTTGGGGGACAAGGCAGTTCAGCATCCCGGCCGAAGGGCCCGCTGTGAAGCCGTCCCACCTGTCCCACAGGTGAAATCCTGTCTGCCGCGTGCTCAGAGGTCCTCGGGGAGGTCCGCCGCCGACTCCTCGGGGGCGAGGTCCGGGCGCAGGCGCAGCCAGCTCGGCTGGCGCAGCAGCCCCGCCCGCGTCCGGGTGCTGAAGCCGACCTCGCCGACCAGCCGGGGCAGCACCCAGCGCGCCCCCGGAATCCGGGGCACGGGATCGAAGGGGCACCGTTCGGTCGCCGATGCCGCCAGCAGCGCGGCCAGCTCGGTGCGCTCACCCTCGCTCCAGCCCGTGCCCACCCGGCCCGCGTACACCAGCCGCCCTCCCGCGCGCTGGCCGACCAGTACCGCGCCGGGCAGCCCGGACAGGCGGCCCTTGCCGGGCAGCCACCCGCCGACGATCACGTCCACGCTCCTGATGTTCCGGATCTTGATCCAGTTCCGGGAGCGAACGCCCGGCTCGTACACCGAGTCCAGCCGCTTGCACACCACCCCCTCCAGACCGTGCTCCCGCGTCATCCGCAGCGCCTCGGCGCCATGGCCCACCACCGCCCCCGGCACCGACCAGCGCGGACCGTTCAGGCCGAGGCCCGCGAGCAGGTCGCGCCGCCGCGCGTACGGGGCCGCGGTCCGGGGCCCGGAGAGGTACGGCACGTCGAACAGCACCAGGTGGACCGGAGCCCGCGCGGCCCGGCGGGCCGCCAGGGCCGGGGTGTGCGCGAGGCCCATCCGGTTCTGGAGGGCCTGGAAGTCGGCCCGTCCCTCCGCGTCCAGCGCCAGCACCTCGCCGTCCAGGATGGCGGGCGTGTCCCCCAAGGCGTGGGCCAGCGGCTCCAGTTCGGGATAGGCGGCCGTGATGTCCTCCCCGGAGCGGGCGCGCAGCAGCAGGGTTCCGTCACCGGGCAGGTAGACCATCACCCGCTGCCCGTCCTGCTTGGTCTCGTACGCCCAGCGCGCGTCCTGGGCGGGCGGCGGCAGGGTGCCGGGGGTGGCGAGCATGGGACGGACGAACGGCAGCGGCGCGACGGTCACGGCAGAACATGTCGACCACGCGGGGCGCCACCACGCACCCCGCGCCGCGGGTTCCCCCGAACGGCTGCCGCCGCCGCGCCGGTACCCGAGCCGCCGACCGGCCCCTACCGTCAAGTAATATCCGGCGGCAGGCCATCGAAGGAGACATCGTGCCCCCACGCTCGCCCCTGCTGCTCGCCGGTCTGCTGGCCTCGGCCGGGATCGCCCACTTCGCCAAGCCCCGGATGTTCGAGGAGCTCGTCCCCCGCGCCCTGCCCGGCTCGCCCCGCACCTGGACCTACGCCAGCGGGGTCGCGGAACTCGCCCTCGCCGCCGGGGTCGCCGTGCCCGCCACCCGCGCACCGGCCGCGAAGGCGGCCGCCGCCTTTTTCGTCGGGGTCTTCCCGGCCAACGTGAAGATGGCCGTCGACTGGCGGCGCCGGCCCGCCCCGCTGCGCACCGCCTCCCTCGCCCGGCTGCCCCTCCAGGTGCCGCTGGTGCTGTGGGCCCGGGGCGTCGCCCGTACCGCGAAGGGCCAGTCATGAGCCTCCAAGTCGGCGACAGCGTCGAGGACTTCACACTGCCGGACGAGACCGGCACCGAGCGGCGGCTGACGGAACTGCTGGCCGGCGGCCCCGTGGTGCTGTTCTTCTACCCGGCCGCCCTCACCGCCGGCTGCACCGCCGAGGCGTGCCACTTCCGCGACCTGGCGGGCGAGTTCGCCGCCGCCGGGGCCCAGCCCGTGGGCATCAGCGGCGACACCGTCGAGAAGCAGCAGGAGTTCGCCGGGCGTCACACCCTCGGGATCCCCCTGCTCTCCGACACCGACGGCACGATCCGGGAACGCTTCGGCGTCAAGCGGGGCTTCACGCTCGCGCCCACCAAGCGGGTCACCTTCGTCATCGGGCAGGACCGCACGATCCTGGAGATCGTCCGCAGCGAACTGCGCATGAACACCCACGCCGACCGGGCTCTGGCCGCGCTGCGGGCGGCGAAGGGCTGATCTCTCCTGCGGGAGGTGGCCGAGCCCGTGCTCGCCAAGGCCACCGTCCGGCTGACACGATCAAGGGGAGCCCGTACGACGACCCCCGGGAGCGCGGACATGACCACGGACAGCACCTCGGCGGAGCGGCCCGAGCACGTCGCGGGCGTGGCGGTGAAACCGGTCGCCGGACACATCGGCGCCGAGATCACCGGCGTCGACCTCGCCGCACCGCTCGACGACTCCCTGGTGGCGCTGATCAGGGACGCGATGCTGCGCTGGAAGGTCGTCTTCTTCCGCGACCAGCGGCTCGACCACGCCGGGCACGTCGCCTTCGCCCGCCGCTTCGGCGAGCCCGTGGTGCTGCGCAAGCGGGGGAGCGCCTCGCCGGAGGGGTTCCCCGAGGTGGAGACGACCGCCGACCGGCTGGAGCTGGGCGGCCGGTTCGGCATGGAGCACGAGGAGTGGCTGCGCCGGCGGCGGCACACCCTGCTGCGCGGCTGGCACTGCGACCACGGCGCCCGGATCGACCCGCCCGCCGCGACCATCCTGCGCGCCGAGACCGTACCCCCGTACGGCGGCGACACCACCTGGGCCAACCTGGCCGCCGCCTACGCCGGACTGTCCGCGCCGGTGCGCGCCTTCGTGGACGGGCTGCGGGCCGAGCACCGGCTCGGGGTCGGCTACCAGCCCCGGCCCGGGGACGACGCGTACCTGCGGCACCTCCTGGACCACCAGGTCGCCTCCGAGCACCCCCTGGTGCGGGTGCACCCGGAGACGGGGGAGCGGGTGCTGTTCGTCAACGGCTACTACCTCGAGCAGATCTCCGGGGTCTCCCGCCCGGAGAGCGCGGCCATGCTGGAGATGCTGCTGGAGCAGGTGGTGCGGCCGGAGTACACCGTCCGCTTCCGCTGGGAGCCCGGCAGCGTCGCCTTCTGGGACAACCGCGCCACGGTCCACCTCGCCCCCGGCGACACCGCCCACGTCGGCCACCCCCGGATCATGCACCGGGTCATGCTCCAGGGCGACGTGCCGGTGGGCGTGGACGGCATCGCGTCGAAGCCGCTGGTGGGCACGGAGCCCGGACGCTGGTAGCCCCCTGGTTCACGCCGGTGTGACCAGCCGCGCCTCGTAGGCGAACACGGCCGCCTGGGTGCGGTCCCGCAGGCCGAGCTTGACCAGGATGCGGCTCACATGGGTCTTGACGGTGGAGTCGGCCACCACCAGCCGCTCGGCGATCTCGGAGTTCGACAGGCCCTGCGCGATCAGCACCAGCACCTCCGTCTCCCGCTCGGTCAGCTCGCCGTAGGCCGCGTGGGCGGCCGGCATCAGGCGGGGGGCCTCGGACAGGCGGGAGAACTCGTGGATCAGCCGCTTGGTGACCGTCGGCGCGAGCAGCGCCTCTCCGGAGGCCACCACTCGCACCCCGTCCGCGAGCTGGCGCGCGGAGGCGTCCTTCAGCAGGAAGCCCGAGGCCCCGGCCCGCAGTGCCTGGTAGACGTACTCGTCCAGGTCGAAGGTGGTGAGCACCAGCACCTTCGCCGTCGCGTCCGCCGCGATGATCTCGCGCGTCGCCTCCATGCCGTTCATCTCCGGCATGCGGATGTCCATCAGTACGACGTCCGGGGCGAGTTCACGTACCCGCGCGACCGCCTCCCGGCCGTTGACCGCCTCGCCGACGACCTCGATGTCCGGCATCGCGTTCAGCAGGACCGAGAAGCCCTCGCGGACCATCATCTGGTCGTCGGCGATCACCACGCGGATCGTCATGCCTCACCCTCGATCGGGGCGGCCGCCGGGACCGGCAGGAACACGGCCACCTCGTAGCCGCCCTCGGCCGTCGGGGATGCCGTCATCTCGCCGTTCAGCATGGAGACGCGTTCCCGCATGCCCGTGATGCCGTGACCGGCGCCGGGGGAGGGCTTGATGAGACTCGGCGCGGGCGGCGCCCCGTTGACCACGCGCAGGCCCAGACCGCCGAGCACGTACCCGATCTCCACCTTGGCGTCCGCGCCCGGCGCGTGCCGCAGGGTGTTGCTGAGCGCCTCCTGCACGATCCGGTACGCCGACAACTCGACGCCCGGCGGGAGTTCGCGCACCGCGCCCGTCACCGTCTTGGTGACGTCCAGCCCGGCGTCCCGCACGTTGGCGAGCAGGGCGTCCAGGTCCGCGAGGGTGGGCTGGGGGGCGTCCGGGGCCTCGTAGTCCTGTGCGCGGACCACGCCCAGGACCCGGCGCAGCTCGGTCAGGGCGGCGACCGCGTTCTCCCGGATGGTGGCGAACGCCTTCTCCAGCTCCGGCGGCGGGTTCTCCACCCGGTAGGGAGCCGCCTCCGCCTGGATGGCGACCACCGACATGTGGTGGGCGACCACGTCGTGCAGTTCGCGGGCGATGGTGGTGCGCTCCTCCAGCAGGGTGCGCCGGGAACGCTCGTGCGCGGTGACGGTCTGGTGGACACTCACCTCCCGACGGGCCTGCCGCAAGGTCTGGCGGATCGCGACGGTCAGCAGGAACACGCCGGCGAAGAACAGCAGCGGCCCCAGGTCGGACCCGTAGCCGAAGTCGCTCGGGCCGAACAGGCCGTCAGCGAGCACCCCGTAGGCCGCGGTCAGCAGCCACATCCAGGCGGCCGTGCGTGGGCGGGTGCGCGCCGCGACGACCGTCAGCACGGCCAGGTGCCCGACGAAGCCGCCCGGCGGGAAAGGCGATTCGCCGGACGAGCCGCCGGACAGGACGAGGGCGACCGTGTTGGCGGCCAGGGAGACCCAGAACGCTCCCGCCGGACGTACCAGGGTCAGCAGCACCGGTGCCCCGGCCAGCAGCGCGCACAGCAGGCCGACCGGACCGGCGCCGTCCGGGCTCGCCAGCGCGAGGAAAGCCGCCATCCCGGCGAGGACGACCACCACCGCGTGCGGCGCCCGGGCCCCGTACTCCCGCAGGCGCTCGGAGCCGCGCCGGGTGAAGCGGCCGCCGGGTTCGGTGGGCGGCAGCGGGCGGAAGGCGAAGGCGTCGTGGAACAGGTCCTGCCGCAGCCCGCCCAGGGCGTCCGCGGCGAACCGGAACTCCGGGCTGCGCTGCCGCGCGGCCCGGCCCGGCGGTATC
>NZ_WWKH01000858.1:0-5163 GCF_009865595.1 Streptomyces sp. SID1328
ACATGGCGGTCGCGCCGAGCGCGGCGGCGGCCGGGCCCGCGTGGTAGGGCGGCTCGGGGCGGCGGTGGGCCTCGACGAAGGCGCGGGGCGAGCGGAAGCCCCGCGAGAGCACCGCGTACCCGGCGGCGGACCAGCCCAGCCAGCCCGTGACGGCCACCAGGTCGCCGGGCTGCGCACCCGCGCGGGTCACCGGCTCCTGGTTGCGCAGATCACCGAGCGCGGTGATCGACACCATGATCGTGTCGCCGCGTACGACGTCACCGCCGACCACGGAGGCACCCGCGACCTGGCACTCGTCGCGCAGGCCGTCCATCATCTCGGTGGGCCAGGTCACCGGGAGTTCGGCGGGGACGACCAGACCGAGCAGCAGCGCGGTGGGCACGGCGCCCATCGCGGCGATGTCGGCGAGGTTCTGGGCGGCGGCCTTGCGGCCCACGTCGTACGCCGTGGACCAGTCGCGGCGGAAGTGCCGGCCCTCCAGCAGGATGTCGGTGCTCGCCACCACCCGGCGGTCCGGGGCGGCGACCACGGCGGCGTCGTCACCGGGGCCGACCCGGACCGCCGGGGTGGTGGTGAGACGGGAGGTCAGCTCCCGGATGAGCCCGAACTCACCAAGCTCACCCACTGTGCCCTTCATGGCCTCAAGCCCCTTCTGTACCTGTCCCGTGCCCGGTCGCGCGTCATCAGTGTCCCCGATACGGTCGAGGTGTCCGTCAACTTCCGTCGTGCCCGCACCCCGGCACGCGTGCCCCGTTCCCCAGGGTCTCCCCTCGGAGAGCGGCGACGCGATACCGTGGCGTTCCTCTTCCCCACATGATCCTCGTGGCCGCCCTGGAGGTTCCGTGGTACAGGCGTACATCCTGATCCAGACCGAGGTCGGCAAGGCCTCGACCGTCGCCGAGACGATCGGCAGGATTCCTGGAGTGATCCAGGCCGAGGACGTGACGGGACCCTATGACGTCATCGTCCGCGCCCAGTCCGACACCGTCGACGAGCTGGGTCGCATGGTGGTCGCCAAGGTCCAGCAAGTGGACGGCATCACACGCACCCTGACCTGCCCGGTCGTGCATCTGTAGCCCCCGTCTACGCTTGGCCGGTGAACTTCTTCCGTCACCGGCCCCTCGGCCTGCTCGCACCCGCGCTGCTGATCGCGGTCGCGGGCTGTTCCACGGCGGACGACGGCACCACGGTCGCGGCTCCCCGCCCCGACGCGCGCACCGCCCCCCTGTGCCGGCGTCTGGACGAGGCGCTGCCCGGGAAGGTGGACGGCCGGCACCGCGACGACCCACGGCCCGCTTCCGCCTATACGGCGGGCTGGTCGGGCCCGGCGATCATACTGCGCTGCGGGGTGGTCCGGCCGCCGAAGATGACCGACCCCAAGGTCGCCCAGGGCCACGACCCCCACGCGCTGGCCGGCGGGGTGGACGGCGTGGACTGGCTGATGGAGAAGCGGGACGACGGTTCCTCGCGCTTCACCACCGCCAACCGCCGCGCCTACGTGGAGGTCACGCTGCCCGAGGAGTTGTCCGGCCCGGACGACTCGACGGCGGTCCTGGTCGACCTGGCCCCGGCCGTGAAGAAGGCGATCCCCGAGGGGATCGCCTCCATGCGGTGATGCGGTGAGCGCCTAGCGCAGCCCGGTCGGGCGGCGCAGTGCCGCCTGGATCAGGCGGTCCACCAGCTCCGCGTAGCCGACGCCGGAGGCCTCCCACATCTTGGGGTACATCGAGATGGGGGTGAAGCCGGGCAGGGTGTTGATCTCGTTGATGACGAACTCGCCGTCGTCGGTGAGGAAGAAGTCCGCGCGGACCAGGCCCTCGCAGGACGCCGCCTCGAACGCCTCGACCGCGAGCCGCTGGAGCTCGGCGGTCTGCTCGTCGGTGAGCGGGGCCGGGACGACACCGGGCGTGGAGTCGATGTACTTGGCGTCGAAGTCGTAGTACGCGTGCGCGCTGGGCGGCGGGATCTCGGCGGGGACCGAGGCACGCGGGCCGTCCTCGAACTCCAGGACGCCGCACTCGATCTCGCGGCCGGACAGCGCGGCCTCCACGAGGATCTTCGGGTCGTGGCGCTGGGCCTCGGCGATGGCCTCGTCCAGACCGGAGAGGTCCTCGACCTTGGTGATGCCGATGGAGGAGCCCGCGCGGGCGGGCTTCACGAACAGCGGCCAGCCGTGCTCACCGGCGAAGTCCACGATCCGCTTGCGGGCGGCGGACTCGTCCCGCTGCCACTCGCGGGGCCGGATCACCATGTACGGGCCGACCTTGAGCCCGAAGGAGGTGAACACCCGCTTCATGTAGTCCTTGTCCTGGCCGACGGCCGAGGCGAGCACGCCCGAGCCGACGTAGGGCACACCGGACAGCTCCAGCAGACCCTGCAGGGTGCCGTCCTCCCCGAAGGGGCCGTGCAGCACCGGGAAGACCACGTCGACCTCGCCGAGCGCCTTGGGCACCGTGCCGGGCTCGCTGTAGACGACCTCGCGGTTGGCCGGGTCGACCGGGAGCACCACTCCGCCCTCGGTGGACTCCGCCACGTCCAGGACCTCCGGGGTGCGGCGGTCCGTGATGGCCATCCGCTGCGGCTCGTCGGCCGTCAGCACCCAGCGGCCGTCACGGGTGATGCCGATCGGCAGGACGTCGTACTTGGTCCGGTCGATGGCGCCCAGGACGGCACCCGCGGTGACGGTGGAGATCCCGTGTTCGGAGGAGCGGCCGCCGAACACGACGGCCACACGCGGCTTGCGGGGCTGCGCCGCAGGGTTCTGGGGGAGGTTCTCGGTGCTCATATCGCGTTGAGAGTACCCGTTGGCAGTGCCCCCGGACAGCGGCGACCCGGCGCTTTCGCTCAGCGTCGTTCGGGCTTCGCGCTGCGCGACATCAGCTCCTTGAGAGCGACGACGGGCGGCTTGGCGTCGTGCACGATTCCGACGACCGTCTCGGTGATCGGCATGTCGACACCGTGCCTGCGGGCCAGATCCAGCACGGACTCGCAGGACTTGACGCCCTCGGCGGTCTGCTTGGTGACCGCGATGGTCTCTTCGAGCGTCATGCCCTTGCCGAGGTTGGTGCCGAAGGTGTGGTTGCGGGACAGCGGCGAGGAGCAGGTCGCCACCAGGTCCCCGAGTCCGGCGAGTCCGGAGAAGGTCAGCGGATCGGCGCCGAGCGCCATGCCGAGCCGGGTGGTCTCGGCGAGGCCGCGCGTGATGAGCGAGCCCTTGGCGTTGTCGCCGAGCCCCATGCCGTCCGCGATGCCGACGGCGAGACCGATGACGTTCTTGACCGCGCCGCCGAGTTCGCAGCCGATGACGTCGGTGTTGGTGTACGGCCGGAAGTACGGGGTGTGGCAGGCCGCCTGGAGCCGCCGGGCGACCGCCTCGTCGGTGCAGGCGACCACGGCGGCGGCGGGCATCCGGGCGGCGATCTCACGGGCCAGGTTGGGCCCGGTGACGACGGCGATCCGTTCGGGGGCGACCTTGGCGACGTCCTCGATGACCTCGCTCATCCGCATGGCGGAACCGAGTTCGACGCCCTTCATCAGGGAGACGAGCACGGAGTGCGGGGCCAGCAGCGGGGCCCAGTCGGCGAGGTTGGCGCGCAGGGTCTGGGAGGGGATCGCCAGGACGACGAAGTCCGCGTCCCCGAGCGCCTCGGCGGCGTCGGAGGTGGCGCGCACGCCCGGCGGAAGCTCGACGCCGGGCAGGTAGCCGGGGTTGGTCCGTGTGGAGTTGACCGCGTCGGCCACTTCGGCGCGGCGGGCCCAGAGGGTGACCTCGCAGCCCGCGTCGGCGAGGATCACGGCGAACGCGGTGCCCCAGGAGCCGGTGCCCATGACGGCGACCCGGACAGGCGTGCTCACTTGCCGCTTCCCCCTTCGGTGGCGGTGGGCGTGACCTCGGCGGCGGGCGCGGGCACGGTGTCCTGGACCTGGCCGTCGGCCGACCGGACCGAGTGGCCGGACGGGGCGCTCGGAACGGACTGGGCGCGGGTGCGGCGGCGCTGCTCGATCCGCTCGCGGCGCGGGTCGTAGGGCACGGCCGGTGCCTTCTCGCCGCGGATCTCCTCGAGCTGGCGGGTGATGGCCGCCATGATGACCTCGGTGGCCTCCCTCAGGACGTCGGCGGTCATCTCCCGGTCGTAGAACCGGGAGAGGTCCACCGGCGGGCCGGCCAGGACGTGGTGGGTCTTGCGCGGGAAGAGGTTCGGCTTCTTCGCGTAGGGCGGCAGGAGTTCGTTGACGCCCCACTGGGCGACCGGCACGACCGGGCACTTGGTCTGCAGGGCCACGCGCGCGGCACCGGTCTTGGCCGTCATGGGCCAGCCGTCGGGGTCGCGGGTCAGGGTGCCCTCGGGGTAGAAGGCGACGCACTCGCCCTTCTCCACCGCCTCGATCGCGGCGCGGAATGCGCTCAGCGCGTCGGTGCTCTCGCGGTAGACGGGGATCTGTCCGGTACCGCGCATCGCGGCGCCGACGAATCCCTTCTTGAAAAGGCCGCTCTTCGCCAGGAATCGCGGAACCCGTCCGGTGTTGTACTGATAGTGCGCGTACGCGAAGGGGTCCACGTGGGAATTGTGGTTCACCACGGTGATAAATCCGCCGTCGGCCGGAATGTGCTCCATTCCTCGCCAGTCCCGCTTGATCAGAACCGCAAGCGGCGGTTTGCAGATCACCGCGGCGAAGCGGTACCAGAAGCCGATTCTGCGGCGGGACACGCGGACACCTTCCTCCATGGCCTCTGAGGGCCTTCACCTCGGCCGGGGGCCGCACAAGTGTGACTCCGGGCCGCCGGTCTGTCGAGAACACCGTACGCCCGCATGTCTGTGGCGACCGCCCCCGGACTGGCCTTCACAGCATTCCCCCACACGTCGGGGCGGCTCGGGCCGTCCGGTGGGAGCGGGTGACAATGAGCGCGAGCAGAGAGGGACGGTACGCCGGTGCAGTGGAGCTTGGTCATCCCCCTGAAGCCCTTGGCGCGGGCGAAAAGCAGGCTCGCGGAGGCCGTTGCCGACGGAGCGCGGCCGGGGCTGGTGCTGGCGTTCGCGCAGGACACGGTGGCCGCCGTACTGGAGTGTCCCGAGGTCGCGGATGTGGCGGTCGTCACGGACGACCCGGTGGCCGGGCGGGCGCTGGCCGCACTGGGCGCGCGGATCGTGCCGGACGAGCCGG